>JAUWNT010000050.1 GCA_030612495.1 Candidatus Aminicenantota bacterium | reverse complement strand
AATTTTCTCATTTCCGCTTTTGAAAGGGCTTTTAGTTTTTGTCCCTGCTGTTCTGCAGGCGCACTCCATCCAGCAAGCCACACTACAAGTAGCCCGGTCAGAATTAACATCAATAATTTTCTCCCATTATATATCATTTTTACCTCCTTTTTTAATCTTTTTCATGATATTATTCATAATCATTTAATACTTCTTAATTAATATATAACCAAGAAAAATAAAAAGTCAATACCTGTCCATTACCATTTTATTTTTTTCCCTGTTTCTCAATTTTTATAATCTCTCTTGCCTTTTCGAATAAAAACTATCCTTTTATTTTTTAGCCCTCCTAAAAAAGATCACATTTCTTATCTTTAATTTTAGTTGTGCTGTAATTATTCCTGAAAGCATTAGAATACAACCGCAAACTTCACGTGAAGTAAAAAGCTCGTTAAGAATAAGCCAACCTCCGATAGCAGCAAACAAAGCTTCGAAACTAAGGATTATAGCAGTATGTGATGGCTTAGCTTTTTGCTGAGCAATAACCTGTAAAGTGTATGCAACTCCAACAGCCATTATTCCTCCGTATAAAATGGGGATTGCTGCAGATTTAATATTTTCCCATATTATTTCCTCAGTAAAAATTGCAATGATCAGGCTTAATATCGAAGTAATGGAAAATTGAATTATTGATATTTTAATAACATTGAATTTCGGCGAAATCCAAGCTATAAGTAAAACGTGTGCAGCAAAAAAGATCGCACTTAATAAAACAAGAATATCACCTGAAGAAACCGTAAAACTTCCTGAAACACTTAAAAAGTATAGTCCTGTAGTTGCAAGAATCACTCCTGCCCAAACTTGTTTCGAGGGTCTATGTTTATAAAATAATCCAATTAATGGGGTAAAAACCACATATAAACTTGTGATGAACCCTGCATTTCCAGCAGTAGTATTTATGATCCCGATCTGTTGAAGAGTTGCTCCAATAAAAAGGACAATACCTGCATAAAAACTACCACGTAATAATGAAATCCCGGGTTTGTGATTATTTAATTCTCTGTTTTTTTTTCTTTTATAAAAAAATAATAACGGTAGTAAAGAGAGACTGCCAAGAGCAAATCTGATACCATTAAAGATAAACGGACCAACAAATTCCATGCCCTTACGTTGAGCAACAAAAGACAAACCCCAGATCAAAGCTGTGATAAATAAAAGTAACTCACATACAAATAATGATCTCTTCATATAAATCTAAAAAAGAAAAAATTTAAAAAATGAGGTAAGGTCTTTCATTCGGAACAGGTGTACCTGTTCCCTACAACCTTATTCTTTTTCTTTTTCCTCAATTTTTATGATCTCTTTTGCTTTTTCATAATATTCTAAAGGTACCATAACCTGGACCCTACCAAGTCCATTTGTAGTAATACCCAGAACCCTTCCAATTGCCTCAAATTTAAGCATGCATGGTATTGAAAAACTCTCAAGTTTTGACTTAATAATTTCTGCCTCAACCATGCCTTCTATTGCTACTAATTCTTTTAAATAATCTTCCATTTCTATTTCTCTTTTAATTTTTCTGTTTCCCCTTTTTCAAGATAAATACTCTGTGTTGGGAATGCAAATTCCAATTCTAAATCCTCCACCATTTTCATTAAAGCAATATTAAAATTCTCTAAAATCCTTAAATGTTCATTGTAATTGGTTGTTGCAGCAAAACAATTAATAAAGATAGAGAGAGATGAATCTTTAAATTCTGTAAAACTCACAACAAAACCATTATGGTCAAAATCATCATTATTCTTTATGTAATCTTTTATATTTTCTATTAATTCTTTTATTTTTGCTGGGGTTGAATTGTATGTTAATCCAATATTAAGTTTTATTCTCCTCTTGGGTCTTGCTGACCAATTCTGAATCATTTCAGATGCTATAACTTTATTCGGAACTGAAATAAGTGATTTATCGAAAGTTCTTATTCTTGTTGACCTTAATCCAATAGATTCCACAACTCCTGAGACATTTTTAAATTCAATATAATCCTCAATTTTAAAAGGTTTATCTGAAAACATAACAAAAGTTCCAAATATGTTTGCTAAAGAATCCTGAGCTGCCAGAGCAATAGCAATGCCCCCAATTCCTCCAGCTGCAATAAGACTGCTTACATTAACCCCTAGATTCTGGATAATCATGATTCCACCTATTATCAGAACAATAGCTCGTAAGCTTGTTCTAACAATTGGAATGAATTGTTTTGAAAGAATTTTATCTGATTTATCAAAAATGTTCTTCATGATTTCAGTCACTATTTCAGTTAATCTGTAAATTGACCATAGTATAATTGTCAAAATAATAGCAGTCATAATTTTTCCAACAACCGGGGGAATAAGCTTTACTTTTCCTAAAAGTACATAGGTTGCAGCAAAATATATTCCAGCTATTACGATCATAACTTTCAATGGCGGGATTAATGCTTCGATTAATATATCATCATATATAAATTTAGTCTTATTAGCCCATTTTTTCAATCCTTTAGATATGATCTTATCAAAAATTATCTTAATGATAATTGATAAAATTATTATCCCTAAACCAATAAAATACCTGTAAGCTGAAATTTGAAAAACTTGATAATTCAATATTTCTTGCATTTTTCCTCCATTCATACCTATTCTTTTAAAATTAAGGCACAACTATTGTAACCGACCTTAATAAAATTGTAAAATTTTTTTTAGATAACTATCATATAAAAATTAAAAAGATTTTTCCCTTGACTTTTAAAAACAGTATAATCTATAATTCATGTGTAATAAAATGGTGGAGCCAAATATGAATAAGATACAAAGATTAAAAAATAGACAAAAAAGGAGAATGAGATGAAAAAGATAATTATTTCAATTATTTTTATACTGCTCATATCATGTACTTTTTACGCACAGAATGACAAGAAAGATAAAAATGCAAAGAATACCAATATAGAAGAGATTAACCTTGGAAGAATTTATTTTCCTAAAGCCTTTATTCATGCTAAAAAAGATTATAAAAGAGGAGTATATAGAGTTAAATTTACCAAAAAAGACGAGATCCCATACTTTATAATAATGAATAAAAAAAAAGAGCCTCTTTTTGAAGAAATGGCAATTGTAAAAGCTTATAAAGGTAAATACAAAAAATTCAGATACAGATTAAAAAGAGAAATGTTAAGAGGATATGAATATTTCAGAATAAAACTTACAAGACCGGATAATTTTTATATGGCATATTTCCTTATAAAAAAGAGAGAGAAAAGAAAAGAAGAAAAAAAAACCGATGAAATAAAGCTCGAAAAAAAAGAAATAAAGCAAGTAACTAATTAGAACAGGCAGCCCATTTTTATATAATAAAAAAAAGCAGGATTAATAGTCCTGCTTTTTTTATTAAAATTAATTCTCTTCTTCAATTTTATCCTCTTCAGCTGTTCCATAATAGTCTAAAAATTTTAAATGCTCTTCTTCACTACAGAATTCAAGCGGTTCTGTACCAGTCACAAAAGCCTCCTTAAAAGGATACATACAATCCGGGGTTAATAATTTACCAGTTATTTTATCAATATCAACCATTATTACACCTGAAGGTTTCCTGAATTGCTGAGATGCTTTATATTTATTTAAATATTTCTCCATAAAACTCACAAATACCGGGGCAGCTGCCCTTGAACCTGTTTCTTCATTGCCGAGGCTTTTTGTAATATCAAATCCTATCCATACTCCTACAGTCACTGATGGAGAAAACCCAATAAACCAGGCATTTGTATAGTCATCTGTTGTTCCGGTTTTACCCCCTATTGGAGCTTCCAAATATCGCGCCCTCCATCCTGTTCCATACTTTACAACGCCCTGCAGTAAACAATTCATAATATATGCTATATTTTTATCAACAGCCTGTTTCTTTTCTGGATAATTCTCATCAATAATATTACTGTTTTGATCTCTTACCTCTGTTATATAATAAGGATTAACTCTAACGCCATAATTAGGAAAAATAGTATAAGCTGCAACCATTTCCTTTAATGTTACTTCAAAAACTCCAAGAGAAATTGACATGAAAGGTTTTAATTTTGAAGTAACTCCAAATTTCCTTGCATATTCAACTACCCTCTGAGGTCCTATTTGTTCAACAATTCTTGCTGTTACAACATTTCTTGACTGCTCAAGAGCACGCCTAAATGTTATTAATCCCTTAAAATGCCCGTCATGATTCTGAGGTTCCCATATCTCATTTGTCCATTTATCAAAATAGGAAAATGGTTCATCTTTTATAATTGTTGCAGGAGTATATCCATTTTCAAGTGCTGCTGTATAAATGATAGGTTTAAAGGTTGATCCTGTTTGTCTTAAAGCCTGCGTTGCATTATTCCATTTACTATCCCTAAATGAATAGCCACCAACCATTGCCTTTATCTGTCCTGTTTTATTATCCACTACTAATACAGCACCTTGAACATCTGGTTCCTGCTCAAGGCTTAGATATAATTCCTTTTTCTCATTATCTATTTTTTTAACCCTGAAAAAAGCAACATCCCCTTTCTTCAATACACTTTTTAGACTCATCTTTGTCCATAATGCATCTTTTGAACTTAATTTCCCTGTATATTCATCAATTCTTACAATTGCTCTTTTTCTGTTAACATTTAGTACAATACCCTTTACAATCTTTTCTAACTTGATTTCTAAATTTTTCCATGAAGGAATTTTATATTTTTTTATGTCAAGATTATTTTCTAAAAGATTAGATAATTTATCCCGTGTCCTCCACCCCCTTCTTTTATCAAGTTGTCTCAGTCCCTCTTTCAAAGAATCTTCCGCCCACTTTTGCATTTCTGTGTTAAGAGAAGTATAAACCCTTAATCCACCTTTGTATAAGAGATTGTCACCAAATTTAGCTTCAATATATTTCCTTACTTCTTCTAAAAAATAATCTCCAACAGACTCTTTATTTGATTCAAAAGATTTTTCCGGAAGTTTGATCTTTACAGCTTCATTATACTCTTTTTTATCAATAAAATTCAATTTCAACATCTTTTTCAAAATAAAATTTCTTTTTCTCAAAATATAGTCTTTCTTTTTAGGATTTTGTTCAGGTTTATTAAAAATATCAAAAAGAAGATTCGGGGTTGGCATTAATGCAGTCAATAAAGATGCATCTGCTAAATTTATATCTTTTACTTGTTTGCCAAAATAGTACCTTGATGCTGCTTCAACACCATATACACTTCCACCTAAAAATATTTTATTACAATAATAGCTCAATATTTGTTCTTTTGAATACTTTTTTTCTATTTGAACTGCTAAAAGCATTTCTCGTAATTTTCTTGAATAGGTTGCCTCAGGAGTTAAAAACAAGCCACGAGCAAGCTGTTGTGTGATCGAACTTCCTCCGCCTGCAGACTTATTTCGAAATATAACACCTAAAATTGCCCTTATAACCCCCCTAAAATTAATCCCCCAATGAGAGTAAAATTGATTATCCTCAGACGCTATTATTGAATTTTTTAATACATCAGGTATATCAGTACTCTTCACTATTTTTCTCTTCTCAATTGCAAACTCTCTTATAAGTACATTTTGATCATCAAAAATGGTTGTCATAATGACAGGTTTAATATCTTCAAGATTTTTTATCTGAGGGAAACCTTTTTGAAAGACTAAGATAATTCCAACAAGCAAACCCATAAGAACTGTTAAAACAATACTAAGTAAAAACAGAATTAGTTTACGTTTTATTGAGAATAATTTTTTCATATTTTAGGTTTAAATATAGCATAAATCTAAATTTTTTAAAAGCCTAAGAATCACTTCTATTATGGAATAGTTCTCAAAAAAGTTCTTTTTGCAAATTCAGTAAAAAGTAAAATTACTAAACCTGCTAATATAAAATAAGGAAATAAATCTTCAGCCTCATAATATTTCTTTACTGATATTTCAGATTTTTCCCACCTATTAATCTCAGAAAAAATTTGCTGAAGTGAATCTTTATCAGTAGCTCTGAAATAAAGACCTCCAGTCGTATTAGCAATTTCTTGAAGGAGTTTCTCATCAATCTCAACATCTATCATTATATATTGTTTTCTTCCAAAAGAATCAATAACGGGAAATGCAGCTTTACCCCTTGTTCCTACTCCAATTGTATAGACTTTCACATTAAAATCTTTTGCGATTTTTGCTGCATCTCTTGGATCAATCTCACCTTTATTATTTATACCATCGGTAAGTAGGATTATTATTTTTGTCCTGGTCTTTGAATACCTTATTCTATTTACTGATGTTGCCAATGCCATTCCAAGAGCTGTACCATCCTCAAGATCTCCAATAGATGTCTCTTCTAAAAAATATTTTAATATATCATAATCAATTGTAATCGGACATTTAGTATAAGATGTACCTGCAAAGACAACCAATCCTATCCTATCTGTTCTTCTTTTTTGAATAAAACTTGAGATTACATCCTTTGCCACTTCAAGCCTATTCTTCGGTTTAAAATCAATGGATGCCATTGAGCCTGATATGTCAAGTGCGATCAAAATATCAATCCCTTTTTTCTTCTCAATATCGTAAGAATTCAATAATTGAGGCCTTGCAATAGCTAAAATAAATAATACAAGGGGGATTAATTTAATGAAAAATAGATTCTTGCTCAATAAAACCTTTAAAGATCTTACTGAATTGACTCCAAACAGAGCCTTTGATGAGAAGAAAATAAACCTCTTGCCTTTTTTGTTAATATATATGTTCCATAAAATCAGAACAGGTACTATTAATAAAAATAACAGGTAGACTTTATTTTCAATGTGTAACATTTTTTTCTGTCTCTTCTATAATTACCCTTTTCTTAAAAGATATAATAATATCTCTGGTTTTATTGCATAAGGTTTTAAAAGTATGCAAATTCGGTGCAAATTTTGCAAACTTTACAAGATCCGAAACATTAAATAAAAATTCCAGATTATCTACTATAAAAGCCTCTTTTTCTTTTGTTTTTAGATGCAAAAGGGTTTCATAAGTTGTAAAATCCTCTGCAGGAAACTTATACTCTCTGCTTAAAAAATTTTTAATAATTATTGAAAGATCTGTAAAAAACCTCCTTATTTTCCCCTTTTCAAACAATTTTTGCCCGATTAGTTCGTTTACCCTGAACTCAAACTCATCTATTGGTGATAATACTGCCTCTTTTCTTTGGTTAATACTCCTGTTTTTTCTTTTAATAAAAAAAATTATTAAGATAACTAAACTAACAATTACAAGAAATACTATTATATATTTCAAAACATAAAATGGATTTCCCTTAATATCAATTAAATTTTTCAATGGTTTTATATATTTATCCTCTTTTGTAAGAACGGATTTTACTCTTATTGGAATTGAATTTGTCTGCTTTTTCTCAATTATTTTTCCATTTTTTATTAATTCTACAACAAAAGGCCCTATATTAAAATCTCCTGTTTTGAAAAAAGAAATAGTAATATTCTTTTCAAAAACAGTATAATCACCTTGCACTTTTAAAGGTAATAATTTTTCTGAAATTATTTCAAAATCTTTTTTCTTTGAAACAAAATTCACTCTTTGAGCCTGAACAGATGTTTTTGTAATCACCTTTACATTTATTTTATCTCCAATCGTAACAAGATTTGCGGATGAAGAGATCGAAACCTGCGTTTCAGCAATTAAGCTAATACATATAAAAATAAACAAAACAAAACTCTGAAAAAACTTCATCTTAAGATTTTACTCTTCCTCTTCAAGAAAAAATCAAATAAGGGTTTTTCATAATCTTTTTCATCTTCAATATAAATAAAATCAATCTTAAATTTTTTAAAAATCTCTTTCAGAGATTGTGTGTTTCTTTTATAAATTTCTGAAAAACCTTTTCTGGTTTCATCTGAAGCAAAATCTATAAAAAATTCTTCCCCATTCTCATAGTCTTTTAGTATAAAAATTCCCTTTTGAGGAATATGTTTTTCTCTTGAATCAAAAATTTTTATTGCAATTAAATCATACTTTCTACTCGAAATTTTCATTGATCTAGAAAAATCATCGTCAATAAAATCAGAAATTAGAAAAACAATCGACCTTTTTTTTATTACCTTATTTAAATAAACCAAACCATTATCAATTGAAGTAGATTTCCCTTCTGGTTTAAAATTGATTATCTCTCTAATTATTTTAAGTAAATGAATTTTACCTTTTTTGGGAGGAATAAAGCGTTCAATTTTATCAGTAAATACCAAAAGCCCTACTTTGTCGTTATTAAGCATTGCAGTAAAAGCAATAATTGCTGAAATTTCTGCAGCAATTTCTTTTTTACTTTTTGTTCCTGAAAAAAAACCAAGTGAAGCAGATAGATCAACAGCAAGAATAACAGTTAGCTCTCTTTCTTCCACAAACTGCTTTATATAGAGCTTACCCATTCTTGACGAAACATTCCAATCAATAAATCTTACATCATCTCCATCAATATATTCTCTAACTTCAGAAAACTCCATACCTCTACCTTTAAAAGCCGAATGATATTCACCAGCAAAGATTTCTTTTGAAGATTTTCTTGAAATTATCTCTATTCTTCTTATCTTCTTTAATATTTCTTCAGATATCATTCTTTATATTGATCAGAAAACTTCAATAATAATTTTCCCCTCATACTTAATTGTAAGATTAACTGGATAATAAAATTTTAAATTCCATATTTTGGGTTGTGACTCATTCATTTGAAGAAACGAATGTTTTATTTCCAAGGGTTTTTTTGCATCTATTTCAATGCCTTCCACATTTGAAAAATTTAATTCCACATTTTTATCACGCCTACCAATACACTCGACAGTATATTTATCCTCCAATGTATTTTGGATATATATCATCTCAACATCAAACACTTTCTCTTCCATTTTTAACTCCGCATTAGGTTGTTTATTATACAATTAAATAGAATTTTTTTCAATAAACGATTTTTTCTCATAAAAGAACAAATTCATACATTTAAATAAATTTTTATTTGACTTTTATTTTTTTCTATTATAATATAATAAACAGATTCTGGATTTTTAGGGTAATTTAAATAGAGAGATATAATGTATTTAATAAAATGTTGGAATTGTGGCGCAGAATACGATGCTTTGGAAGCACCTTTCTGTAATCATTCAAAACCTACAAAAATCTGCCCTTATTGTTTTCATTGTTTTTGTGATGCGCCTGAAGAATATAAAAATAATTTTTATGAAAACTGCCCAAAAGACCTATTAGAAGAAAAATTAATATTAGAAAATAGAATTAGCTTAAGATTGGGCGAGACACTTATCAAAGCCGGTAAAATAACAAAAAAACAATTATGGTATGCACTTAAAAAACAAAATATATTAAATAAAAAGATTGGTGAAATCTTTATTATGATGGATCTTCTAACTCCAGAAGAATTAGAACTTTATCTTCTGGGCCAAAATAAAATTGATGAGATAAATCTGGAAAAATTTCAAATTGACTTCAGTCTTGTTGAAAAAATCGGAAAATATTTTTGTATAACTCAAAAAATCATTCCTATGGAAATTTTTTATTTGAATGATAAGCCTATTCTCAGGTTTGCATTATCTTTTGAAAGTGACTTAATGAAAATAAAAATGAAGAATGAGTTAAAAAATTTTAAACTTATTCCATATTTAGCCAAAAAAAAAGATATTGAAAATTTAATTGAAAAGATGGAAGGAAAAAAAAATCAAGATGAAGTTATACTCTTAAAAAAAGATGAAGATAATACTTCAATCTAACACTTAAATTTAGATTAATTATAAACTTTGTCTAAAAGCAATTTAATTATAAATTCAGCGGCTTGCTTGTGATTACCATCTCGTTTTATAGGTGGACCCACGCAGGATGGACAGCCTCTTTCGCAATTACAATTCTCAATCACATCAAGAATTTTTATAAAGACTTTACTTACATTTTCATAGAGAGTCTCTGATAACCCAATACCATTTGGATAATTATCATAAATATAAATAGTTGGCTCAAAATTGCTTAAACCTTCTTTTTCCTTAATCATAGCTTTATCGCGTATACTATTTAAATTAATAGATGATTTAGTAATATTATCTTCAAGCGAAACTCCAATATCTCTCACATCACACATTAATAATACGGTACTTATTTGTCTCATGAGATAAGCAATGCCTGATATAGCCTCTATCTTTTCTTCAGGAGAGATATTTATTGTGTTTATCAATTCATTTTTTATTGAAACCCAGAAAGCTGTTGTGTGCATATCCTGCTGAGGAAGCTGCAAATCCCCTGCTCCAACGTTCTCATTTGTAAAAAATTTTAACTTTTTAAATCCCACAACCTGGGAAAACACATGTACATCTCCGTAAAAGAAATTATAATTCTTAGTTTTCGTTTCATCAAATATATCAAGAACAGATATTTTTGTATATGTTATTGAATCAGTAAAATAGTCTGCGTCTGATCTTCTTACATAAGCTTTTCTATTTTCATAATCAAATTCTTCAACCACATATTGTTCTCCCTCCAGCATATATATAGCTCTGGTATGAAGAGTTTCCAGAGCAGATGAAAAATCAACTTCAGCAATTACTCGCTCTGCTCCTGTACGATCAACCACTACAAAATTATCCGAACTTATCCTGGTTATACTAACAGCATCTGCAGGGTATCCCTCTTCTGTCCAAAACCATTTATCCTTATTTCGGAAAAGGATATTGTTCTCTGAAAGAAAACTCAATATTTCTTCAAGATCCTCATTACCAAAATTTTCTCCTTTAACAAATGGAAGCTCAAAACATGCACATTTCACATGATCTAAAAGAATTGTCAGATTATCTGGATTTAACCTTCCTATCTCCGGAGATTTTTCAATAAAATATTCAGGGTGATTAACAATGAATTGATTAACCGGAGAGGAGGAGGAAACTAATACACCAACTGATTTACTTGATCTACGGCCGGCTCTTCCAATCCTCTGCCATGTAGATGTGATTGTTCCTGGATAACCCGCAAGAATAGCTACATCCAGAGAGCCTATATCTATTCCCAGCTCAAGAGCATTGGTTGAAACTACAGCCATTATTTCCCCTTTTCTTAATCCTCTTTCTATTTCCCTTCTTTTTTTAGGAAGATAGCCTCCTCTATATCCCCTTACCTTCCCGGAATCAGTGACATTTTTTTCAAAATCATTTTTTAAATATTTAACAAGGACCTCGGTTATTAACCTTGAATTTGCAAAAGTTATAACCTGAAGCCCATTTTTTAAAAATATTCCAGCTATTTGTCTTGCAACTGAAACATAAGATCTTCTTATACCTAACTGTTTATTAACAACAGGCGGGTTGAAAAAAACCAAATATTTTTCACCCCTTGGAGCACCATTATTATCAATTAATCTCACATCCTGTTCAACTATCCTTTCAGCAAGCTCTTTTGGATTTGAAATTGTTGCAGATGACATAATAAATATGGGTTTTGTTCCATAAAAATCACAAATCCTCTTTAATCTTCTTATTATATTTGCCATATGAGAACCAAAAACTCCTGTGTAATAATGTAGTTCATCAATCACAATATATTTCAAATTTTCAAAAAGGTTGATCCACTTTGTATGATGCGGAAGTATTCCGGAATGCATCATATACGGGTTTGTTATTACGATCTGAGCTTGCTTTCTTATTGCTTTTCTCATACTCTGAGGAGTATCTCCATCATAAGTGTATAAACCAATTTTATCTCCTATTAATTTATTCAATTCGAACAACTCAGATAGTTGATCCTGAGAAAGAGCCTTTGTAGGAAAAAGATATAATGATTTTGATGATGGATTCCTTGTAATGGCATCAAGTGTGACTGAATTATATATTAGAGTTTTACCTGAAGCTGTTGGTGTAGAAACTACAACATTTCTTCCTTTTAAAATTTCCTTAATTGCTTTTGCCTGATGTGAAAAAAGTTTTTCTATACCCTTTTGATTATATATTTTTACAACATCAGAAGATAATTCATCTGGAAAATTTAAAAATTCTCCTTTAAATTCTTTAAGTTTAACAATTTTTACTCTACTTAATATATCGCTTTTCAACCTTATTAAATCATCTAAAGATTTCTCTATTTTATAATCTTTTTCATACATTGTAATTCTAAAATATCATAAAAAAAAACAATAGTAAACACGAGAGGGAAATGGATGACCCACATAACACTACTGTTTTAAGTCAACTTTCTAATAATAAATTTATAAACGGAAAAGAGTTTTTCTTATAGTTTTATTCCTACTCCAACTGAACTTTTGAAACCTCCGAGTTTAATATCGACTCCTTCAATATTATCTGATGCAGAGCTGTAACCCAGGAGTAATGAGGTAAAAAATCTCTCTCCAAAGTTGTAAACAAATCCACCATTAATAAAAAATCCTATTTTTGAACCTTTTACAACTTCACCAAGTGCTTCTTCATTGTATGAAAAGGATATCCCTCCAAGTTCAGCACGGTATCCGAAGTTTCCCGAAAAAGAACCCCAATATCCCAATCCAAAAAATGTGATATTCTGAGTAGACTTTGCAATTTCATCAAGTACCAGAGTGTTACCCTCTTTACTAATTCTTTCGTAACCTGCTAAAAGGTATATATCTTTAAAAACCTTAGCCCCGATCTCTGCACCGGGATAGATCACGGATGAACCGTAAATATCCTTGTAAGCTGAATCAGATGGGGAAATAATGTTCCCCTTTATCGATAGAAAAAACTTTTTATCTCCTGTCCCATTTCCGATAGCAAACGTAAATGAAAACAGTATTACCAGAACTATTGTTAATATTTTCTTCATCTTATATATAACATCCTTATCTATGTAAAATAATTTTTCTTAAACAATATAATTCAATAAATAAACAATGTCAAGATTAAGATTCTGGGGTCAGGTCTTGTATTTTGCATTTAACAATCTTAATATATCGCTTTTCAACCTTATTAAATCATCTAAAGATTTCTCTATTTTATAATCTTTTTCATACATTGAAATTCTAAGATATCATAAAAAAAAACAATAGTAAACACAACCCCATGACATTGTATAGCGGATAAAAGCGAGGAAGATAATATAAAAACAAAGAAGTTTACAGTAAAAAATTATAAATCTATGAAATATTAACCCCGGGAATCATTTAAAATTGTCAACCCCCGACCCCTAATTTCACATTTCAAGTTTCATCATTATGTCTGTCTGTTCGTCATCTCCTAATTTGAAAATGTGCTTATCGAATTCTACAAATCCATTTTTTTTATAAAATCTGATTGCTCTCGGATTTTCTTCCAAAACTCCCAACCAAACATAATCAACACTTTTTTGCTTTGAAATCTCCATTGCCTTTTCATAAAGCAATTGTCCGATTTTTTTCCATGAAATTCTTTTAAGACGTAAATTCGTTCTATTTCAAGTGTATTTTCGTCTTTATTCTCTGTTTGAGATTGTCCGAAATTGACTTTTAAATATCCGATTACTTTGTTTTCAAGTATAGCAAAATAAAATTCAGAGTTTTTGTCACTTAATTCGGTTTTCAGTTTTTCCGTTGAAAATCCTTTGTTCAAATATTCTTTCATATTTTCTTCACTATTTTTAGAAGAAAAGGTTTCTGCAAATGTTTGTCTACCGAATTTTTGTAATTGCTCAATTTCGTTTGGCGTTACTTTTTTTATTTCAATTTCTTTCATTCATTTATGGCAAGTTTAGTTTTGGTTGCAGCTAACGTTTCGCACATATATGACGTTTTGCCGTAGCAATAGCGAAGGCAAAATGTGGCGAAGCCCG
>JAUWNT010000143.1 GCA_030612495.1 Candidatus Aminicenantota bacterium | reverse complement strand
CTTGAATGCTCAACTTTGGGTTAAAAATCCAGTTAAGCCTGAGCACACAGGAAAGGGTCTTTTGATCTATAGTTGAAAAAATATATCGATTTTTATATGTTTCTGTCATAAATTCATCTTCTACATTTGCAACCCACTGATCAATAGAATAGCTGTATTCATAAGAAGGCTCAATTGAAAAGCTTAAATTACTCTTAGGTTTCCATTGAAGCTCAAAAGATGGGCTATAACTCCATGAACCTGATTTTGAGGTGAAGAAATCAATGTCAAAAGAAACTACCATGGCTTTTCTATCATCACTTGTAAAGCTAAAATCTCCCCATGTATATGCTGGTAAAGACATCAGTGGTCCACCTCGAGTTAAATTTCTGGAGAAATTTCCCGGATTATAACTTATTTGAATATCTGTTCTCCAATAGTTAAGAAACTGTGCCTCCCCAAGAATAAGAAGTCTCTGCTCTCCAATCTTATTCCCTCCAAAATCATAATTTCGCTGCGTTCCAAGAAAAAGTCTCCACTCACGGAATATTTTACCCGGATGAAATGAGCGATAACCTGTTATTATATGAGCATTTATCACATCTCCCATCCATTGAAAGCCCATATCAGTAGTATCAAATCCAGGAGACACAGCACCAATAGCAATATTGAGAGCTAAATTCCCCTTTTGTTTATTTATTGCCAATCTCCCAGACCAGCCGCTTAATGAAGTTGCATCAGGGTCAACCTCAATATGAGTTGCATCAGGGCGTTGGAAATAGTGTAAATATGCTTTTTGAAGTTCTATTATATCATCTTTACTTCCTGAAACTCTTGTTGTACCAAACCATCCACTTAAAACCCACATTTTATCTTTATCAAGAAACGTCCAGCCATCAACTCCTAAATTAAATGCACTCTTATTCAAAGAATTGATTAAATCTTTTGTCCTTAGATTTCTTGAAACATATGTATAAATAAACCCTAATCCCTGACAACCTTTATTAAATTCTTTTTGAGCTCTAAAAACATTATAAAAAGAAAAAGGCTCAACCTCTTCTTTTAAACGCTCTCCATCAAGATCTATTTCTGCATATTCTCTTTGAGTAAATGCACTAAGCACACCAATATTCCAGTCTTTCCCAATTTTTCCACTTATCTTAGCAGCTCCGAGTATTGTTGACCATTCAGGATACTTAACATATCCATCTATATTAACATAATTATGTGGTGCTGCTCCAATTCTTCGGCTATAGAAAAAACTAGGATTTCCCCAGTTTACACCCCAATTACTATTTGACCCTCCTCTTCCAAAGTTGAAAATATTTGCTCCTTCAACAAAAAATGGACGCTTTTCCATATAATACAATTCCGATGCACTGAGATTTATTCTTGCAGGATCAACTTCAACCTGGCCAAAATCAGGATTCAATGTTAAATTTAATGTTAAATTACTTTTCAGACCTATTTTCATATCAAGTCCTGCATTTACAAATAATTCTTTTCCAGTACAAAAAGGATTCCCCTCTTCTTCAGGACTAAAAGTTGCTTTTCCTACTGTATAGGGGAAAATTTCAAAAAAATGACTCGGAGATATATCTTTTATCCCTTTTAACTTTGCAAAATGTGAAACAAACCCGCTTTCCTCTTTGGGTATCCACACAAAACCAACACTTTCATTTTTTCTTTTTATAATTCTTTCAAAGTTAACTCCCCATATATATTCATTTTTTTTTTTGAATCTCAATTGATCAAATGGAATTTCTATTTCAACTGTCCATCCCTTATTATCAATCTTTGCTGCACTTTTCCACACCCCATCCCATATTTCATCATCCCATTCATCATTAAATAGTGTAAGATCAATTATTGATCCTGCTGGGTTGACAGCAAATTTATAACCACTTCGTCTATCAAGATAAGGGTCAATTGAAAAAGCAAACCAGTCAGAATCAAGAAAATCATCCCTTCTTCCCAAAAGGGAAATTATATTCTCTGGTTCTGAATCAAACATCCGAGCAGCAATATAGAGTGCATTTTTGCTATAAGCTACCCAGACTATTGTTTTTTCTGTTGGTTTTGCTCCATCTACAGGCTCTGATTGAACGAAATCATCATATCCTTTATTTTTCCATACTTTTTCCTTTAATATGCCATCAATTTCAATTGGATCTTCTGTATAATAAGCATTGACAATCTTTTCTTTAATCTCTTTACCTTTTGCCATAATAAATAGATTAAATACTAATAAAAAAAATATAACAAAAATCTTAATCAGCCTCACATTTTCCTCTTAATTTCAATAAATAATCTATAAAACATTTTTTTCTATAACAAAACAGTTCTACATACAGCAAAGTATCAATATCCAAAGCTTAGCTGTATCTTAAACATTATATTATTTATTACGATATATTATATTTTTTGTTCCAGGCCGTAACAAAAATACTGTGCCCTTCTAATTAGCGTATTAAATTAAATGTTACATATACAATAAATTTTACTGGTTTAGGGATTCCATTTACAATATAAGGTTCATAAACCCATTGCCTTATTGCTGTAATTGCAGCATTATTCAATAATGGATTCCCATTTATTACTTTTACTATATTTACACGGCCATAGACATCTGTTGTTGCTTCAACAATAACTCTTCCTTTTATCCCTACTGTCCTGGCAATTTTTGGATATACAGGATTTACCTTTTTTATCAATTTTGGTTTTTGAACTTTAGTTACATATATAGCATTAGAAATATTATAACCTTCTCCGAGAGGTGCACCAAGAACTCCTCCATCAATAACTCCGCCTTCATCTCTACTTACTCCACCCTCAATTCCATCGATATCGCCTTCAATTTCACCAAAATCCTCAATGTCTTGATCTTCAATCTTGTCGGGGACTTCAAAAGGTGCAACTAATGTTGTTGGTTTAAAACTATTTCTCTTAACTCTCTTTTTACTTCTCACTTTGGTGTACTTTTTTGAAGAGCCTCTTTTACCAAGAGGCGGTCGAGGTGGTGAAGGTGAAGGCGGTGAGCTCAATAATACAGATATCGATTTCATTATGGGTGTGTCATTATCAGCATTTAAAATAGGAGTGATGATCAATGCACCTATAACAATGAGGTGTAAAAAAATCGAGATAGGAAAAAATAGCAACCTTTTAGTTAATCTTTTTTTTTCAAGCAAATCAGAAAATAAAACTTTTTTCATGTTTACCTCCTTAAATCTTTTCTTACATTATTTATATGTGATTTTTTGGAGTTTTTTTCGTTCTGAATCAAGATTTAGAACAAGTTTATAACTAAAGAATTGTTCAACACTTTACATTTAACAATAAGTTAAATATAATTTTATAGAAAAGAGAAATTGAAATGGAAAAAAACATGGAATCTTATTTATTTAAATCTAAAGTAATAATTCTATTGATTTTATTAACCTTTTTTACAACAATTGCTAATACAAAATTAAAAGCAGAAGATAATTTAATCCACATTCAAGTGAATCCCTCAAGAGCTAAAAAAGGTCAAACAGTTAAGTTTAAACTCATATTACCAGAGAAAGATGTTCATCTACAAAGGCGTGTTCAAGCTGTTTTATTAAAACCTTCTCTTGGAAGTTTTAAACTAAAATTGATACAAAAACAAAACAAGCCTGAAGAATATTATGGGGAAATTTTTTTAAATAACAATGCAAAAGAGGGATTATATGCAATTCATGCATGGACAGGAAATCTAAACAAGCCATTTGCAGTTGGTAAAGCATCATTTTTACTGGGAAATATAGTTGCTGATTTCCTTTATCCAGGAATTATAGATGAAAAAGAGCCAGACCAAGATATTGCTTTGTATCTACAAAATTTTAAAAAAGTTGGCGGCAACTTTCTAATTGCTCATGGTTTAATTGGAAAAAACAAAACATATTTTCCCTCCAAAATCTGCAAAAACGATACACATGCAGAGCCTTGTAAAGATATTATTGAATTAATACTTAAACATTGTGACAAAAAAGGTTATTCTTTATTGCTTTCAGTTAGTTGGGATCTAACAAGAAACTCCCCATCTAAAGATAGAATGAACGAAATAAAAGCAATAATGAAGGAATTATATACTTTATATAATCATCATCCCTCTTTTGTGGGTTTTTACTCCTATTTGGAAGGCAGTGGCACATATTTTGTTACATTTATTCGTGAATTCAGTGATTATGTAAAAATCTTAAACCCAGGACTTTTAAGCGGTTGCTCTCCTTATGTGGATGACCCAATGTTAGCAGGTTATATGAGCATTATAGAATCTTTAGATATCATTATATATCAAGGTATGGTAATGGCTAGTTATAGGCCTGATAATCGAAAAAAATACCCTGTTCGTCGCGTTAAAGATTTTTGCTCATTAGGTATTGGAGCTAAATGGCTACAAAATAAAATTGCTTTAACACATGTTGAACTCTTCGGATATTTAGAAAATAAAATATCAAAAAAACACTCAACAACAAATTACAAAAATATATATTCTCAAATTCTGAGTGCAGCAACTGTTGCTGGATCTGATGGTATTGCTTTTTTTAATTACAGCTCTAATATATATGCAAATATCAAAAAATTTCCTCAAATAAAAAAAAGCAGACAGGCTGTTTTAGACGGAATGAAAGCATTTGATTTGATACAGCATAAAATATCTGAGAAACCAAATAATTTAACCTTTTATTTACCACATTCAGATTGGGTAATTGAGCGCTGGTTTAACTATTATTTACCTGGTTTAGATGCTTTTAGAAGTTTGGGTATTCCTGTAGATATAATAACCTATGCACCTCCCCTGGATGAGGATTACCCCTATTGGCCAAATCATCCGAATAAGGCAATTTTCCCTTTAATATTGAAAAATAAAAGAGTACTTATTTTTCCAAATATTTCCGGTTTCAAGAGAACAGATAGTGACT
>JAUWNT010000214.1 GCA_030612495.1 Candidatus Aminicenantota bacterium | reverse complement strand
GCCTTGGGTGTAATGCCCATTTGCATTTGTTTGTCTTCAAGCTTTAACATGTCATGTGGAGTTACATGATCTATTGCTTCCTTATATTTTTCAATAAGCATTCTTCCATCTTCTCCGCTCATCATTCCAAGAGAAAATGCGGGTAAATCTTCTACTCGTTTTCTATCGTTATTAATAAATTCTGACATAATTGCTCCTTTTGTTTATACACCTTGCCCCTATTTTTTCTATAAAATTGACACAACTTTGGACATCTACTCAATTAATTTGTTCGGCGGTAATTGCTTAACCTACTGTCAAACAATTTCTCCCCGATGTCTTGCTTTCATACAAAAGAGTATCTGCTCTTTTTATAAGGCTATCAATAGTATCATCGTCGTTAACAAGTGTAGCTCCAATTGAAATGGTTGCTGCAAGAGGACACATTCTGGTGCAAAGATTATTACCCTCTATATCAACGTGAGTGAGTATATTATCAGAACAAGATTTACCCACAACCTCATTAGCTGTAAATCCAGAAATCTGTTCAGCAGCTTTATTCCAGTATGTTATAACTCTGTTTCGGTCTACAAAATATAAACCGTCATAGAGGTTTTCAATAATCCTTTCATAAGAATCTCTTTCTAAGCTCATATAGCCTTCCTCACAATCTTTTTTGATCGTTGTTTATTCCTCATTTTTTCTACGATTTGTTATGTGTTTTTTATACTTTTCTGTAAAGAAATCTGCATAACTTTTGTATTAAAGAACTATTCATTTTTTTCATCATCCATGTTTCCGCAATGCGTTTGCTTAGGAAGCCCATAGTAGGAAATGAATGTGCTAAAAACAAAACACTATGCAGTCTGATTTTCTTCTGAATTATAAGTGCCCATTCATTTATCATCTCTCCTGAGCCATCACCCACAATGCTTACACCAAAAACTTTACCAAAAGAATTTGTAAAAACCTTAACAAAGCCAATACCGACATTTTCCGCAATTGCAGCACCATAATCCTCATATTTTACAATATGTGTCTCATATTTAATCCCTTTTTTCTTAATATCTTCTTCTCTCATTCCAACGTATGAAACTTGAGGTTCTGTAAAAACTGTCCATGGAATAACATAATTTTTATATTGAAACTTTGCAAATGGACTTACAGCATTCATAATTGCAAACATGCCCTGATGCATTGCAGCGTGAGAAAGCATGATACCGCCATTACAATCTCCTACAGCATAAATATGTTTAACAGACGTTCTGTATTTTGCATCAACCTCAATGGCCCACTTATTGTATTTGACACCTGCATTGTCAAGTTTTAACGCATCAAGCTCAACTTTCCTTCCTGCTGCCAACAGCATTTTCTTAGATTTAATACGGATTCCATCCTCTGTGTGCAAACATATTTTGTTACCTTCATTTTTTACGCTTATTATTTTTTTTGAATTATAAACTTCAATACCTTCTTTTTTGAAAATATCTTCCAGTAAATCGCCTGCTTCTTTGTCACCAAGAGGAATAAGAAAATCATCCATATGTACAATGGTGCATTTAGCACCAAGTCGCGTGAATGCCTGAGCCATTTCACAACCAATGGCACCACCACCAATTATCGTCATGCTCTCAGGAACTTCTGTTAAATTGAATATATTTTTATTAGTCAGGATATCTATATCTGAAATGCCATCAATCGGTGGCACCAGAGGTTCAGTGCCAGTTGCAATAAATATCCTTTGAGCCGAGACAGATCTTTTGCCAACCTTGACCGTATGCGAATCGACAAAACTTGCTGATCCTTCACCCATAATGAGAGTTACCTTATCAAACATTTTTAATGTTTTTTTGTCGGAAATATAGTCCAAATAAGCAGCTATTTTTGAAAAAGGAGATTTGACGTTTGGTATTTCTCCATCCAATAAACCCATTTCTTTGAGTTTTGATGATGAATGTCTGAATTTAGAAATTCTAAGCAGAGATTTGCTGGGTATACATCCTACATTCATACATTCTCCACCAATTTTATTTTTTTCAATTGCACAAACTTTCAAGCCCATTTCCGCTCCCATTACAGAGACAGCCATTCCTGCAGGACCTAACCCAATACAAATTAAATCAAAGTCATATTTCATATATTCCTCCTGTGCTTTTGGGACGTTAAGTAGCGGTTTTGTTTTCCTTTTTAATCATTTTAAAACAACCTTCATTTTAATTTTCTCCAACTCCGGCAAATTAATGTATGCTTTGTCTTTATTGAAATCTGTCCAATTCTCTCCGTTTATTGTAACTTTTTCAATTTTTACTGAAAGATCTTCAATTGGGGACGGATAAAACCTTTCATTTTTTTTAGGAGATTGAACACAATAATACAGTTCAACAGATTTTTCATTTACCCATAAATCCAAATAAAGAGAAATTAACAGACTATATTCCATTGCATGATAAGAAGTTTTATCACCAGCTGCTTTTATATCATCTTTTATTTTCCCGTCAACAAAAACGCCTCTATAAGTGTCACCATATTTTTTATCAATAAAATATTTATTCCAGAAATCAGCACCTTTTTTGAAATGCACAAGATACTTTTTATCTCCAGTAAGTTTGTAATTAAAAATGTCAAACATATTTCCATAAACCTGTATCCACCAATATGAAAAATCGCTATGTAAAGAAGGGTCTTTTCTTCCGGAACTACTATACCATGCTCCATTTCCATCAACTCCCCATTTGTAAATTTTTTCTGTAATATCCTTTGTTGAATCTAAATATTCCTTTTTCCCTGTTAAAAGATAAAGCCGGTAAAACATCCATACAAGTTCCTGATTATGACCGATATTTATTTCGTTTTTTAAATTACTATTTCTTGTTATATAATTCCAATCTTTATCAAATGGTTCTATAATCCAATTGGTTTCAGGACACTTCATTTTATCCAAAGCAATATTCATAAT
>JAUWNT010000193.1 GCA_030612495.1 Candidatus Aminicenantota bacterium | reverse complement strand
TGGATGGGTGGATGAGTAGATGGGTGGATGAGTAGATGGGTGAAGAGTGAAGAGGTCGAAATGTGGAAATTTGATGTTTATTTATTTTGACGTTTCAACTTTTTAACTTTTAGACGCTTCTTTGTTCGATATTCGATATTCAGCTAATGAAGTTTAAACTTAGACTTAAACTCAATCTTAAATTTTTGCTTGACAGAATCGTATAAATTTTCTACAATAAATTCAAATAAGCTGGATAAAAGGCATTTTAAAAGAACTTGTTGATAATGGATTCATTAATTTTTTATGTAAATGCCCAAAAAAGGGCAATGGCGGAGCTTTATGTGTACAAGGGAAAAGTAGATGAGTGGATGGGTAGATGTGTAGGGGTTTGATTTATCAAACCCAAAGTAAAAAGGTAAAACGTGATTAAGTTAAGAGGTACTAAGTAAATTTATGAATAAACAGGAATTGTTGAGATTTATACAGTATGGTGAATCACGGACTATTGAGTTTAAAACTACTTTTGGGAAAGGGGCGATAGAAGCAGTGGTTGCATTTGCCAATGTGAAGGGTGGAAAAATTATTATTGGTATGAATGATGATAAAAATGTTGTTGGGGTCCAGATATCGGGTGAGACTAAACAACAATGGATTAACAAGATAAAATCAAGTACTTCTCCTGCTGTAATCCCTGATATCTATTCAGTAGACTTTGATAAAAAAACAGTTATGATAATTGATGTAAAAGAATATCCAATTAAACCTGTGAGTTACAAAGGCAGATATTACAAGAGAGTTCAAAATAGTAATCATCTGATGAATGCAGGTGAAATTATGGATGCCCGGCTTTATTCACTTCAACTTTCATGGGATGCCTACGAATACCCCAATGAAACTATAGATTCCCTTGATTACAATAAGATTGGAAAGTTTATAAAAAACATTAATGAAACAGGCCGATTGCACTCAAAAGAATCTGAAATTACTATACTACAGAAGCTAAGTTTTATAAAAAATAACAAACCAACAAGTGCTGCTATGTTACTTTTTGCTAAGATTCCATTAAGGATGAACATAAGAGTTGGAAGATTTAAAGATGATATAACTATAATAGATGATAGGCAAATCACAGATACACTTTTAGAGGCTGTTGAAGATACTGTAAAGTTTATAAAAACATATATGCAGATAGCATATATGTTTGATGGAAGTATAAAGAGAATAGAAAAATGGGATTATCCTTTGGCTGCAATTAGAGAAGCTGTGATAAACGCTGTTATTCATAGAAATTATGCTGAACCCTCAGATATACAAATAAAGATCTATGATAATAAAATAGATATTTTTAGTCCTGGAAAGCTTTACGGAGACTTAACGCTTGAAAAGTTGAAAAAGAAAAACTATCAATCAAGCTTGCGCAATAAGCTTCTTGCTGAAGCATTCTATCTAACTGGAAACATAGAAAAATATGGAACTGGGTTTATTCGAATTGAGGATGAGCTAAAAAGCTACCCTGATGTTTCATTTGAATTTAAAGAAATAGCAAATGGAATGTTAGCTACTTTCAACAAAAGTGGCGAAGTAAATGAGGGAGTAAGTGAGGGAGTAAATGAGGGAGTAAATGAGGTCTTAGCTTTTATACGAGATAACCCAGGGAAAAGGATTCCTCAAATAGAAAAAGAAATCGGAGTCCCAGCTAAGACAATAGAAAGATGGCTGAAAAAATTAAAGGATGAAGGTATACTTGAATTTAAGGGAAGTTCTAAAACAGGTGGTTATTATATTAAATAGCAAAGTTGTATGTTGTAAGTGACAAGTTGTAAGTTGTATGTAATAAGTTGTAGGAATTAAATTGAATAAATCTTGGAAAGAGCTGATTGTTTGGGAAGAGAGCCATAAATTAGTTCTGGAGCTTTATGCTGTATTAAAAAATTTTCCTCAGGAAGAGTTATATGGACTTACATCACAAATTAAAAGAGCTGCTTCATCCGTGTCAATAAATATTGTTGAGGGACATTCGAGACAATCTAGTAAGGAGTTTCTCAGGTTTTTATATATATCAAGAGGCTCCTTAGAGGAAGTTAGGTATTTACTATTATTATCAAAGGATTTGGGATTCTTGAAGCAAGAGAAACTGAATTATTACGAGCAAAAGCTAACCAAAATAAGCAAACTCTTAAATGGATTAATAAAATCACTAATAAAATGATTAATTTCAATCTCCTTACAACCTACAACTTACAACCTACAACATACAACTTACAACTTACCACCCCAATCAACCATTAGTCCATTCAACCAAGTCTCAGTGTGTGTGATGAAACATTTTAATATATATTTAAATAAGGAGTTTTAAATGGAAGAACAGAAAAATCATGATGATGAAATTGATTTATTAGATATTTTTAAGGTATTATGGAAAAGAAAAAAAATTATAATATGGGGGACTATAATACTTACATTGATTTCAATAATAATATCTTTTCTTATTCCAAAAACTTATAAAAGTGATGCTTTTTACGTATTATCAAGTAGTCAGGAATTAGATCAGCGTACTCAAGAATTAGATCAGCGTACTCAGGAATTAGATCAGCAGATGTCTGTACCAGAGTATAAAAAGTATTTTTCTGTTTTTACAAATCCTGAAACATTTATCAAATATGTGAAGCAACAAAAACAATTAAATTTTAATGAAATTGATAGCCTGGAGAAAAGTATCACTAAATCTGAAGACCTATCTAAAAAACTTAAGCCTGTTTATGCTTATTCAAAAGCAGATTTAAAGGAATTAGCACAAATTTCAAAAGATATAAAAAATTATATTATAGGTATAAATATCTCATACGAGTATTCAGATCCTCATAAAGCGAAACTATATGTTGGAGTGATATCTGGTTTTATTAGAGATTCATTTATGTATGGGAGAATATTTGATTATATTACAGAGAATTATAATATATCAAGTAATAATTTAAAAATAAATGAAAATTCAATAATAGAAACAAATTTTAGTATAGAGAAAACTCTTAATAAAAGAAGCAATATAAAACAGATTTTAAAAAAATATCCTCAATCAAGGAGTATTGAACAAAGGCAACTTGTTTCCACTGAAAAAGGTGGCTATAGATACCTTTCTCCGATTGCCCAGTTAGTTGGTATAGAATCGACGTTAGCTGATTTAAAATCAGATTTAGAGGAATACAACAGGCAAAAAGCTCTTAGTTCTTTAAAATATGCTTTTTTCAAAGAAGCGAAAAAGATTGGGAAAGTTGAAGAAACAGGAACAAAATTGTTTGAAAAAATTTGTCAATTAAAGGATAACTTTTTTAAGAAGCTTGACTTAGAAAATAGTGTAAATAAAGAAGTATATAATAAAATTATTATTGGTTTGGATAACTATAATCACCTGTTTTATGAAACTATGAGATTCGGATCCGGCCCAACTCTCCCTGATAAACCGATAAAACCAAAGAAAAAA
>JAUWNT010000226.1 GCA_030612495.1 Candidatus Aminicenantota bacterium | reverse complement strand
GGGGGTAAATCAGCTATTTTTTCATTGGTATCCCAGCAGGAGAAGATTGAGCTCTCAAAGGCAATCACCGAGAATCCCATCTTTTGATGGAGAAATTTTATGAGCCTGATCTTCATTTGACTAAACTCTTTTACCCCATGTCCCGATTCACCTAGTTGGACCACTTTTTTCTCCCCAATTACTGATTTTAAAAACTCAAGATCACCAAACTGTTCTGAACTAATACTACTAATCTTTTTGTAATTCTTTTTAATCCAGTCAGCCCACTCTGTTTTAACTGTTACATCACAATCATCCTCAAAACCGTCCCTATGAATCTGACAGCCAGAAAAGGGGATCAAAAAAACAGCTATCATGATCAAGTAGACTAATTTGCTTCTAATTTTCAATTTTTACCTCCTAAGAAAATTTCGGGTTGCAACTTTTCCAGAATATTACCTCTTTATCTTGAATTTTTATTACATATATAATATATAAGATAAAAGAAAAAAATTCAATAAAAAAAATTGTTTTTTTATTATTTTATATATTAGAAGTAATCTTGTATTGACAAAATCAAGAATTTTTGATATTAATAAGATTTCCTGGTTTCCCCAGTAGCTCAATCGGCAGAGCGGGTGGCTGTTAACCACTAGGTTCGCGGTTCAAGTCCGTGCTGGGGAGCCATTTTTCAGCAACAATAAAACTATTAGAATTTATAATTGAATTTATAGTATAATATTTATATATAATACAGTATAATTATTATGGAGAATAGATATGGATTTAAAAAAGTTAAGTTTAAAGTTTTCTAAAATAGAGTTGCCCAGGTTAGAGTTACCAAAATTTAAACTTCCAAAGATAAAAATGCCAGATCTTAAAATTGGAGATATAAAAGCAAGGATTCCAATTATTCAAGGTGGAATGGGAGTAGGTATCTCTCTTTCCAAACTTTCTTCTGCTGTTGCAAATGAAGGAGGTATAGGAGTAATAGCTGCAAATGCAATAGGAATGATTGAGCCAGATTATTTTAAGAATGGAGTTGAAGCAAATATGAGGGCTTTAAGAAAAGAGATAAGAAAAGCAAGAAGTCTGAGTGATGGCATAATTGGTGTTAATATTATGATTGCTTTGAATGATTTTCAAAATATGCTTCAGGTTTCAATTGAGGAGAAGGTTGACATTGTATTTCTTGGAGCTGGACTCCCTTTAAGGGGGATTCCAATTGAAGAAATAAAAAGAGCTAATGTAAAGGTTGTACCAATTGTAAGTTCAGCTCGTGCAGTAAGATTGATATTCAAATATTGGCAAAAAAACTTTGATACCATCCCTGATGGTGTTGTTGTTGAAGGACCAAAAGCAGGGGGCCATTTAGGATTCAAGGAAGAAGATATAGAAAATCCGGATTTCAGAATTGAGAATTTAATCCCTGGAGTTATCAAGGAAGTCAAAGAATTTGAAAAAGAGTTTGCAAGGGAAATACCTGTTATTGCTGCTGGAGGTATTTTTAATGGGAAAGATATTTATAAGTTTTTAAAACTTGGTGCTAATGGTGTACAAATGGGATCTAGATTTGTTGCTACAGAAGAGTGTGATGCTGATATAAACTTTAAAAAAAGCTATGTGGACTCAAAAAAAGAGGATATTGTTATTATACACAGCCCTGTTGGGATGCCTGGAAGAGCTATTTTAAACAGTTTTCTAAAAGATGTTAATTCAGGTGAGAAAAAAGAGTTCAAGTGTCCATGGAGATGTCTTGGGAGTTGTAAAGCTGACAATGCAAATTACTGTATATCTATTGCTCTTAATAATGCAAGAAAGGGTATTTTAAAGCATGGATTTGCATTTGCTGGTGCAAATGCTTATAGAATTGATAAAATAGTTCCTGTGGAGGAGCTGATAAATGAAATTACAGAGGATTATCTTGCTGTTGTTGAAAATGGTATTGTCAGGATTAAGAATGAGTATGAAAAAGTAAAGAAAAAGCTCATTGGATTAAAAGAGGAGTATGAAAAAACAATTGAAAGAGTGTCTAGCCTATTGAAAGAGGAATATAATAAAGCTTTTACAAGGGGTTCAGCTAAACTAAAAGGTGAACCAGAGAAAAGTTTTAATAAAATTGACTGGCTGAAATCAGAGTATATTGAAAATTTCAAACTAATTGATGAAATAAAAGCCAAATTTATGGCAAGAACCTTTGGTTTAATTTAAGAGTAAGAAAGCTTTTAATTTTTACAGAATAGGGGGATTGTATGAAATTATTTTTAAGATTCTTTATTATTTTTATTCTTGTGTTCAGTTCAGGACTTTTAAAGAGTCAGACTCTTGATGAATACATAAAGAAAGCTGGAGATTTCCAGAAATCTTATGAGCTTGACAAGGCAGTGAACATAATGTCTGAGGCAGTAAAAAAATATCCAAAAAAAGCTGATGCTTATTCATATCTGGGTCTTTACATTGGTATGCAGGCAGGGGTTACAAAAGATTTTATGGAAGCAGGCAAAAAGATAAATGAAGCTTTTGAGATGTTTGATAAAGCTGTTTTACTCGACCCGAAAAATCCTACA
>JAUWNT010000004.1 GCA_030612495.1 Candidatus Aminicenantota bacterium | reverse complement strand
AACTTTACGCATTTCAATATTTCAAAGGTGTGGATATGAATCTATAATTTTAGAATTTATATGAATTATTTAATCTGGTTGTATATAACATGCGCAGTTTGTGTGTGTATAATGACAAAATATATTTTAATTTCACCTTTGTTATCCAAAGAAACTTTTATTTTTTCTGTGCTGGATAATGCTTTTTGTTTTGTATTGGAAATCCAGCGTCTTGTCTTTGGGTTAAGGCCAATGATAAAGATATCTCCTGTTTGTTTTTGCATGCTCTCAGGTATATTTACCTCGATTTCATATATAAATCCTTTATCTGTTTTTTCTTTGGAAAGTATTTTGTAATTGGTCTTTTTTATACTGCTTACACCCTTACTCCATGTTCCCTGAGTAATAATATTCAGAACAAATAGCCTTTTAAGTTCTGGTTTCATTTGGCTGTAAGGTATCTCTTTTTCCTTTATATAAGGAGATATGATTTTAATTCCCTCTCTTTTTATATGAATTGTGATTCGTTGCTTTTTGTTCAGAAATGTAACTTCAGGAACTGTGAGTTCATAATAAGCAGAGGTTTTATTGAGTATTCTATTGATTAATTGTTTTGTGTTCTTTCCCTCAAAAAATTGGCCGCTGTCCTTGGACATAAATTGTAAATTCATAGCTCCGGAGCTGTTATACTCAGCTGTTTTTAATTTTCCAGGATTTATGGCATTTATAAGTGCTCCTCCGTTTTTTATTGTATTTAATAGATTTCTAAAGTAATCAAATAAAATGCCTGTTATATTTGGCCCGGCCATTTTATCTTTGATATATTGGAGTTTTTCAAGGTGTTCTTCCTGGTATCCTTCTGAAAGTAAGTATACGATCTTTGGCCTAGAAATTGTGCGGAAAGTTGATTTTAGATAAGAGAGGTTGGCTGAGAATTTTTTAGCAATGATTTCAAAACTTCCTTTAAAAGATTTTAAACTGATTTCATCAGTACTTATTAGCTCATCTACAGTACGGTCAGAATCAGCATAAAAACGATCCATATAAGATTTACCTCTTTCAGTGGATCCTGTAGACCAACCTGTTGGTGAATAAGAGGAATGGCTGTCAAACATATCTTTCATCCATGTTATACCTGGAATTATAACCAACTTTTTTATGCTTTTTTTTATTTTTTTCTTGTTTATTGTAGGCCCTAACACAACACTTATACCATGTCTCATTGTATTTTTAAGTATTACAAATTCTTCATCTTCTAAACCATTATCAACCAGTTGGCAAGCAATTTTTCTGGCTCGATTCAATCCGTAATTTGTATTGAACATTGCATCAATAATGATAAAGTTCAGTCTTGATGGTTTTTTTGCTGTTGTTGATATTGGTGTTTCTCCCTTTTGTCTGATGTATCCATTGATCTTAATAATGTCTACTGGGTTGTTATTAATAATTAGTTCAAGATCTTCTTTCTTGAGATCGTAAATCGGATTTCCTTCTTTATCCAATACAAAAATGGGAATTTTATTGGTTTTCTGCAAAGAGGATTTCAAAGCATGAATTGGTGTGGCTATAACCAATAAAAAACAGAAAATAAAAAGAATAGAAAAAGATATTTTTTTAAGATAAATATTTTTTATTAAATTCATATTTGCCCTCACTTAAAATTTTATTATACTTCATCATTATAATAGGAAGCAAGTTTGATGCCAATTAAAACTGGGTGAAACTGGGTTAAAATGTAACATTTTGAGGACATTTTATCTATTTATGTCCTGTTTTTAGGACATTTTTTGCTCTTTTAGGGACAAGTACTGCGTCTATTCGGTGTACTTTGATAGGGAAAGGAAAGGTTACTGAGTAATTCACACTAAATTATTTTTTCCTTGACATATATAGTGCTTTCTGATACAATAGACACTATAAGATTAGGAAAGGAAGTATGGAGGGGAGAATGAGGAATAGAAAGTTTCTTTTAATAATTGCACCAATCATATTTGTTTGTGTTGTTTTGTTTTTTGCTTTATGTGATATTTCATCTGATAATTATAATTATTTAGAAAAAATCAAGTCTCTTCAAACCAAATTGGATAAAGCTGATAAAGAGTTGGAAATATCAAGAAAGGTATTGAATAGGGTTGATATATTAAGATATCAGGATGAAGTTATTAGAAAGAAATATCCTGTTTTTGCAAAAATTGTTGAAACTGTATATACAAAAAGTAAGGAATACGATTTTGATCCGAATTTAATTATGGGGTTAATCCAAATTGAGAGTAATTTTAAACCTGATGCAATTTCATCTCGTGGAGCATATGGATTGATGCAGGTAAATTATACTGTGTGGAAAAATGAGCTTAAAATAGATCCAAAGCGAATTTTTGAAATAGATTACAATATAGATCTGGGTTTAAAAATACTTAAACAGTATTATAAAATTGCATGTGGTGATATATTGAAAACTTTGCATTTATATAATAATGGGTTTTTATATAATAATGAAAAATATAAGTATAAAGTAATAAATACTGTATTTTTTTAATTTCTCGATAAAGTGCTAATCCTAATTCTGGGGAAAGGATCTGGAATTAAGGAGTAAAATATGAAAACAATTGCCTTAATTACAGATTTTGGGACTAAAGATTACTTTGTTGGTGCGCTAAAGGGAGTAATTAAAAAGATCAATCCTGAAGTAGAAATATTAGATATTTCTAATGATATACCATCTTACAATATTTTGTCAGCATCCTTTGTTATTGAAAAAAGTTTCAACTATTTCCCGGCTGAGACAATTTTTTTAGTTGTTGTAGACCCAGGTGTTGGAAGTGAAAGAAAAATTCTTCTTGTTACGTATAATAATTATTATTTTATTGCACCTGATAATGGTGTATTAACCCCAATTTTATACAAAAAGGATAAGATTGTAAGGATTATTGATAATAAAAAATATTTTTTAATTAAAGGTTATTCAACTTTTGAAGCAAGGGATAAGATGGCACCTGTTGCTGCATATATTTCAGCAGGAGTTGATATTAAAGAGATAACAACAAAAACCTCAGAGTATGTATTGAACTCAGACTATTTTCCAAAAAAATCAATAGATTCAATTGAGGGTAGAATTATTTATATAGATAAATTTGGGAACATTATAACAAACCTTACAGAAGACCTTCTTTTTGATGCTCTAAAAAAATCAGGATTTTCAAAATTTATGTTAGAAATAGACAGAAGGGAGATTAAAACATTTAAGAGGTCCTATTCCGATGGCTTTGAAGAACCATTTATGCTGATAGGCAGTCATGGTAATCTTGAGATTGCAATGAACAAAAACTCTGCAGCCAATAGTATTAATGCAAATTTAAATCAAAAATTTATTATCAAATTTTATTGACAGTTAACTTCTAATGGGCGTCCCTTTTTAATGGCATTCACTGCCCGGATACTATGGCTCACTTACGCATCAAGCATTCTTTTGTGCAATCGCTCTGCTCGCAGGCAGAAGGCTTCGAGTTTTGCAGTTATCAATTGGGGGAAGGGGGAGCCGTCGCTTTCGATGGCAAGAAAAGGCAGATCTCCGACCTCTGTCAGGACTGAGCGAAGCCGTTTATTTTTCGGGTCCGTTTTCAGCTTTCCTTCCTTTGTCATTGTTTCGTTTAAAATTGCTTCAGAAAGTCGATTTGGCATGCAACCAAAAGGTCCGATGGCGATCACGCCACAGGAATGGGTGGCTATATCCGACAGGGAGCTTCCAACTGTAAGTATGGCTTCACCTGTCAGGTTCGGGGATATGTATGGTTTACCATTATTAATTATTGATGTGACGTTGATCGGCTGAGAGTCAACTAATCCGGATCTGGATAATAAAGACTTTATACGTTTTTCATCCCTTGCCATGAACTTTTTTCTTACAAAGAACCACAGCTTCTCCGTTATTGACATTTGATAGTCGGAAAGCCCCTTTTCTAAAAGGTAATCGGAATAATGAATCCATTCAACAATTGGTGAGCAAATTGTGGCAAACCCTTTTTCTGCAAGTCGTTCGGTTATAAATTGGCGAGATAGAGAGTCTCTTCTAACAAATATTTCACCGGTCAGGAGGATCGTGGGAATCTCCTTTGGTGAACGCTTCATGGGGATTTTGCCGAGGATATCGGCTGCCCTGGCAAGTTGTTTTTTTAGAGGTGGAAAAGTTCCTTTTTCGAGTTCATGGGCTATTAAACACAACTCATCGTCAAATATCCTCATTGCCGTATCTGTGTCACTTGAATTTGTCAGGATCATCGAACGGATGTCTTCCATTACGTCCGATATAGTGAGTGCCCACCATGCTTTTCTTTCGTAACCATTGTCCATTCCCATATATGAGTTTTCCGATGACAGAGAGAGGAGTGCAACATCCGGAATCTCAAGTCTTTTTATCAGATGTTCCATAAAGACCGCATACTGGCCAAACCGGCAGGGGCCGGAACCTGTAGCCATGAAATAAACCAAAACTTCATCGTCTTTTTTTCCATTGTTGATATAGTTAATCAGGATTCCTGTTGTTAGTATCAGCGGGAGGCACTCCTTGCATGAAGTGTTCCCCCTGCCGATTTTTAATATTGTTTCATCTGCAGGCATATGTCCCTTTGCATTGATACCGATTCCGTGAAATACTGGTTCCATTAATTGTGTGGCAATTTTGCCCATGGAAGGAAGGAGCAGTGTTACACGAGGATCTGTAAGGGATCTGGAATCGCCGGAGGATGTGATTACTTTTGCAGTACCATTATCAAGCACCATCCGTGCCGGGCTGAATATTTTCTTTTTTGCATGGATCTGTTTGCCGGCTTCAAGCTGTCTGTATGCAGTGATAATATCAAGAAACGCTTCGATTCTGGTTTCCAGACCGGCGTCAGCCGTGTGGCTGTCCAGCTCGAGGGTCAGCGATGGTTTTTGACCCATAAGACTCCTGAAATATCCGACTATGAATGAATCAGGCCCGCAGGAAAAGTTTGTTATATAAGTTCCAAACAGTTGAGGATGCCTCTTAACGGTTCTGGCCGCCTTTAATATAAGCTGGCCCATTCCCCAGTACATATGACGCTTTGTTTTCTCATCATCAAACGTAAGGAAATCAAACGGCATTACCAGAATGCCCCTTGATGCAAGCTTGCCTGGAATACCCATATGTGCTTCTTTAACAAATCCATTATAAGACCTGGCAAATATCACCACCGCTGTCCTGTCCGGATCTTTTTTCAGCTCTTCAATGGCTTTGTTCCCCATCTTTTTCATTTCGGCCATGCATTCTGTCTGTTTCTTTATGGCCTTTTGAAAAGCCTTTTTGGCCTCTTTTCTACTAACACCCATCTTTATACCGGTTTCGACTAAAGGCTTCTCTGCCGTTTCCAGCCCTTCTGTCAAATCAAGCAGCGGGGTCAATACTTTTGTGCCCCTGGCTTTCAGTTCATCAAGTTTTTCTCTGAATGTAGCCCTGAGAAAAAAGGTTTCACCCTGCACAAAAGGGCAAACCTGTGAGCTTGTGCAACCGTTTTGGGCTGGAACAGCTTTAAAGTGCGGCAAAAATATGAACTCCGGAGGATTTTCCATATAAATAAGGGAATGGAAAAAACCGTGAGTAAGTTCTGCAGAATAGCAAAAAGCCGCCTCTTTCTGATCCATTCCTTCTTTAGAAGGGAACTCAGGCACAACCGGCTCAAACCCCAGTTCGGTGAAAAATGTGGAATAAAGGGGGTAAAAAGTGTTAACAAGGAAACTCCTGTTTATCCCGACTCTTCCCCTGGGCTTTTTCCCGCCGCCCTCCAGTAGTTTTGCGCCATATTTCTCAAATATGAGTTGCTGCCTTATACGGACAAGATCAAGCTTTTCAATGTTGTAGCTTACATTATGTAGCAGATTGTAATACCGGTTGCAGGCACCGCCAAAAGGATATTTCTTTTCTTCAAGTTCGATCATCGCTATTTCACAGCGCCGGTCACATTTTTCCTTTCCGCCTTTGCATATAAACGATTTTCCGTATTTCACGTCACGGTTAAGCAGAGCATTTAGGTCAAAGATCTTCTTTTCCATTAATCCTGTTTCAATTCTTTTTTTGACCTCAAGGGCAACACCAAAAGCGCCAATAAGCCCCGGTTCAGGAGGAACAACTATCGGCTTGCCCACAAGCGCGGCCATAGCAAAGGGAACCGCCCTGTTATAGCAGACACCTCCCTGCATAAACACCTTCTCACCCACCGGCTTATTTCCCTTGACCCTGTTTGAATAGTTCATGCAGATGGAATACACCAGACCCGCAAGAATATCCTCGTGCTTCACACCTTCGTGAATTGCATTCTTTATATCGGAAGCGATAAATGCAGCGCACTGATCATTAAAATTAGGCGGATTCTTGCCTTTAAAAGCGATGTCGGCAATATCCTCCATTTTCACTCCCAGGGTCTCGTGTGCGGACTCTTCCAGAAAAGAGCCTGTGCCGGCAGAACAGGCTTCGTTCATCGCATAATCGGATGGTACGGAATTTGTAATATATGTATATTTTGCATCCTGTCCGCCTATCTCAAATATTGTGTCTACTTTTTTATCAAAATATACTGCAGCGGTCGCGTGAGCGATTATCTCGTTGATAACCACTTTTGTAAGAGCATGGAGACCGGCTATCTGACGGCCTGAGCCGGTAACGCCCAGCCCTGTTATACTTATCTCATCAGGATTTACCTTTTCGCTTATCTGGTCAAGAATCGAACCATAACATTTACGAGAAGCTCCAACAGGATCGCCGTCAGTACGCAGGTAAATAGACGCAAGGATTGCATCATCCTCGATCCGCATAAGAACCGCCTTTGTTGTTGTTGAACCGACGTCAAGCCCCAGTATGCATTCATCTCCCTGTTGGACATCCTCCATTGCGACAGTCTTGAATTCAACCATTTCTTTAAAATCAATAAGGGGCATAAGTGTGTCAAATGATGTGGCCTCTGTCCTTAATAAATCCGACATTCCAGGAAATTCAGCGGTCTCATTTTCCAGCGCCCAGAGAGCAACTCCAAGAGCTTCGAAATACGGGGCTTCCTTAGGAACAATAAGGTCGGCAATATCTTTTCGCAGATACTCAATCATCATCTGGTTGAGCGCAGTGCCCCCGGCAATCATAATGTTTTTCCTTTGCACCTTTTTTAACAGCTCAAGTATTTTCTCCGCCATCATTTTGCAAAGCCCGGCTGTTACCTTTGATTTGGGGATGCCTTTGTTGGTTGCATGGGTGCAGTCCGATTTGCAAAAAACTGAACAACGCCCCGAAAGCTGATGCGGCTCTTCCGTAGCCGCCCACTCAGCTGCCTCTTCCAGCGTTACTTTCATCCTGCGAAGTTGCTGAAGAAAGAATTCACCGGTTCCGGATGCGCACTTGTTGCCGGTCAAAACATTAGATATCTGCCCGTGACTGTCCATAACATATACCATAAAGGTCTCCCCTCCTGCAGAAACAACTGCCGGGCATGCAACATCAGCCGGTTTGACAAAACGGTATGCATATTCCACGGCTTCTGGTTCAGATATGGATGACAGGTTTACAAATTTGCGAAATCTCCTGCCTGTCACGGCAATCCTGTCGTATGAATTCATATCCAGAGACTTGAGAGCTGAAAGCAGTGTCTGCTTTGGATTCCCCTCGTGTGAATGACGTGAATATTTAACAAGACGGGGCTTTGTTTTGTTTTCCCCATCCCTTCCCTGCTCAAGTTCCATCCAGACAAGTGACACTGTAGATGCCCCTAAGCATATCCCAAGCGAATTTATGTTGCCGTGCATACTTCTTTTTTGACCTGATTGCTTATTTAAATTTTTACTTTTCATAATATTAAAGTGTTAGGTGTTAAATAGTCCAATCGTTTTTTGTTATATCCCATAATAATAATCTCTCCTAAATTCTTTGCGGAAAAACTCACAATAAAACCTTTCAACTCCTACATCCACTTGCACATGCACTTCCACTAAATATAATGAAAGTGCTGATGAACAAGAATCAATACTTCAAAAGACCGTCCCTCTTATCGGGCGTCCCTTTTTTCTTTATAAGATCTTTTCTAATTCTTTTTTTAATAGAGGAACAACTTTAAATAGGTCTCCTACAATTCCATAATCTGCTTTTTTAAAGATAGGCGCTTCTGAGTCTTTATTTATTGCTACTATTATTTTGGATGTTTTCATCCCAGCAAAATGTTGAATAGCACCTGAAATACCGCATGCAATATAGAGTTTTGGATTCACAACCTTTCCTGTTTGCCCTACTTGCATATCTGATGTTGCAAATCCTGCATCAACAGCTGCACGAGATGCTCCAACTCCTGCATTTAGAAGTTGGGCAATGTCTTCGAGCATTTTGAAATTCTCTTTTTCCTTCATCCCCCTTCCGCCAGATATTATTATGTCAGCTTCAGTTAAATCGATTTTTTTTGAATCACTTTTAACAATATCTACTATCCTGGTTTTTAATTCTTTTTTATTCAACTCTTTTGTAATAATTTCCGGGTTTTCCTCTGAATCAGATGCCTGAACAGGAAAGACATTGGGTCTAATTGTATACATTTTAAATTCGTCTTCTACCCTGATTTTTGTAAGCAGTCTTCCAGCAAAAACTGGTTTTGTTATTAAATTATTTTCAAAGTCTATATCAATGCAATCATTTACTAAACTAGCATCTGTTTTAGCTGCAATTCTTGGGAACAGATCTTTGCCCTGTGCTGAACAAATCCCTATAAAGTCATTTAAATCAAAATCTTTTATTATATTTGAGATTGTATCTGAATAATAATCAGGTTGATAGAAGAGGTCCTGATCTTTTATTTGAATAATCTTTTTTATACCTTTCAATTCATCTAAATGTTGATCTAAATTGTTTGTAAATATTATAGCATATACATTCTTCCCACTTTTTTTTGCAAGGCTGATAGCCTCTTTATTTGATTTTTTTGATTTATCCTCTTTTAATTCTACATATACTCCTATATTTGCCATTTTATCCTCCTATAATACTTTTGCTTCGTCTTTCAAAGCTTTTACCAGTTCTTTTACTCCATCTTCAATATCACCCTCAATGACTTTACCTTGAGGTTTTTCAGGTGGAGCGAACAATTTTTCTACGATAATTTTGTTATCTATTTCGCCAATCTCTAAATCCTGTAAAGATAATTTTTTAATTGGAATTTTTTTGGCTTTCATCATGCCCATAAGCGAAGGATATCTTGGAGTGTTCAAACCTTTTGCTGCTCCAATCACACAGGGAGTTGTCATTTCGATTTTCTCTTTTTCTCCTCCGTCAATTTCTCTTTCCACAAATACTTTTTCAGATTCATAGTTAAATAGTGTTACGTTCGTAGAAACAGGGATCCCAAGGTTTTCAGCGAGGTAAATATGAGTGAGGTATGAGTCATCATCTATTGCTTGTTTTCCAATAAAAATCAAGTTGTAATTACCTTCCTGTTTTATAGCAATAGCAAGAGCTTTAGCAATTATTCTATTGTCCACATGTTCATCTGTTTCAATATGTATCGCATGATCAGCTCCCATTGCGAGTCCCCCTCTCAAAGCATTTTCACACCTCTTTGGTCCTAGTGTAATGAGTGTTACATTTGTTTCTGGAATTTTCGCTTTTAATTTCAAAGCCTCTTCAATAGCATGTTCATCATAGGGGCTAATGATCCATTTAATGCCATCTTCATTTATGGTTTTCCCGTTTTTTACAGAGAGAGTTGCTTCTGTATCAGGAACCTGTTTAATACATACAAAAATATTCATCAAAATCTCCTTTTTTTTAAATGAAATGAATATAAAAGAAGATTATATAACGCAAATAAGCAAAAATGTCAAATCATATATTTTGTGGTATAATTATTGTCATTAATGATAAAAAAAATTGGAATTATCGTTCAGAGATATGGTACCGAGATAAATGGTGGTGCAGAGTATCATGCAAGATTAATAGCTGAAAAACTGTCCAAATATTTTGAAATGGAGGTGTTTACTTCAACTGCTCTTGATTATATTACCTGGGAGCATCATTATCCAGAAGGCCAGGAGATAGTCAATGCTGTTAAAGTAAATAGATTTGAAGTTGAAAAGGAGAGGAAGCCTGAGAATTTTGGTAAAATTCAATATAATGTTTTTAATAAAGAGCATACATTTGAAGATGAAATTGAATGGCTTGAACAAGAGGGTCCTTTTCTACCAAATTTAATAGAAGAATTAGAAAACAGAGATGATGAGTTTGATTTTTTTATTTTTTTTTCGTATAGATATTTTCACTCTTATTATGGAGTAAAAAAATTTGGAAAAAAATCTATCCTTGTGCCTACTGCTGAACATGATGAGGTTATTTATCTAAAGCTTTTCAAGGATTTATTTAACTTACCAGGGGCTATTATATATAACTCCTATGAGGAAAAAGAGATGATAAATAGAGTTTCTGGTAATTATTCGGTGCTAGGAGATGTCGTTGGTGTTGGTTCCGATATAGCTAAAAAATTTTCTTCTGGACTTTTTAGAGAGAAGTTTAATATAAGAGGTAAGTATTGTGTATATGTAGGGAGACTTGATGAAAATAAAGGTGTACCTGAATTGCTCTCTTTTTTTAAAAAATTGATAGAAGAAAATAAAATAGATTTTACTCTTGTATTAATTGGTAAGTCATTGATAGAGATCCCGGATGATCCAAAAATCAAATACCTTGGTTTTTTAGAGGACAAAGAAAAATTTGATGCTTTAAAAGGCTCAGAGTTTCTTATGATACCATCTCAATTCGAATCTTTATCAATGGTCACTTTAGAAGCGTGGGCAGTTGGTAAACCTGTTGTTGCGAATGGAAGGACAGAGGTCTTAAGGGGTCAGTGTAGAAGAAGTAACGCTGGTTTGTGGTACACTAATTATGATGAATTTAAAGAGGTTATTTTACTTTTGCATAATAATGATGAGTTAAAAAGAAAAATGGGTATAAATGGTAAGAATTTTTTTGAAAAAAATTATTCATGGAATGTTATTGAAAATAAATATTTAAGGATTTTGAATAAACTTGAAAAAAGTTTGAATTTCAATTTTACAAAAAAGATGTTTCTATAGAATATGAATAAATTTAGAAAAAATATTAGTTTAAGTTCGATATTTGCATTTTCGGTATTTTCATTTTCATTATTGCTATATCTTAATCTTTCTTATATGGGAGTTTCTGATAAAAGTATTGAGGCTGTTATTTTCAAGAATTTTACAATCACTATTATTTTAAGTGCTTTAAAAATACTTTTGGTATATTTGTTAATTGGAATTTTGATTGGTTTTTTCTCAATATTATTAAAAATTAGAAAAACCAGAAGCATATTGTTATTTAATATTTTTTTCTGGTTAATTTTTTGGATTAGGGGAATTAAATTATTCCCTCAATTATATAAAGGAGAACTTTATCTGAAAGGGACTTTTTTAAAATATTTTCAAGTGTTGATTACTGATTATATTCCTCTTTTTGCAATTTACTTGTTGTTTGTTTTGGTGATATTAGCAATATCTATTAAGAATAAAAGGACCCCATTTTTCTTTGTAATAATTTTATTATCATCTATTTTTATTGCTAAATACAAGGTATCCCCAAAAAAATCTAAAGATAATACAAAACCCAATGTACTTATTTTCGCAACAGATTCTTTAAGACCTAAAAGTATTTCCTATAATGGTTATTTTAGAAAAACTCCAAATATAGACAAATTGTTTTCTAAAGGAGTGAATTTTTTAAGTGCAAAAGTATCTTTGGCTCGTACTTTATCCTCATGGACTTCTGTTCTGACGTCAACTTTACCTCCACAGCATCGAATTCGACATATGTTCCCAACAAAAAAGAGATTGAAAAGAGGTATAAAAATTAAAAATATAGTCTCTATTTTAAATAAAAACGATTATGGTACATATGTTGTAAGTGATTTTGCTGGAGATATTTTTGCAAGAGTGGATTATGGCTTTAAAAAAGTAAAGGCTCCACATCTTGCAATTCAAAATTATATAAGAGAAGCAAGTCTTGAAATCCATTATTTTTTACTTGGATTTTTATTAAATAAAACAGGTAGGGATATATTCCCTGAGATGTGGGGTATGCCGTTATATGAAGACCCTTACTATGTAACTGAATACACAAAAAAATATATAAAAGAATCAATTAAAGAGAATAAACCCTTTTTTGTATTGGCTTTCAGCTCAAATAATCATTTCCCATATTCAACAAAGTATCCATATTATAATCTTTATACAAATAAGAAATATTTTAAAGCACATAAGTATTGTAAAGATGATATGATGAAGACTTATTCAGGTTATTATGTTCCTGATGGTGATAAAAAGCAGATTATTGGTTTATATGATAATGCAACAAAATTGTTTGATGATAATTTTGGAGAGATATTGGAATTTTTAAAAAAATGTAATGTTGATAAAAATACTATTGTAATTGTTATGTCTGATCATGGAGAGAATTTGTATGAAGATGGATATGGGGCTGGGCATGGAGATCATCTTCGTGGTGAATATTCAAATAATATGACTTTTGGGATTTATAACCCTTTTGAAAATTATAATGGATTAAGAGTAAGTGAAACTGTGAGAGAAATTGACATTTCACCTACTATTCTTGATCTGATTGGGATTAATATCCCTAAAACTTTTGAAGGAAACTCCTTACTTCCAGTTATGAGAGGAGAAAAATTTGAAGGTTATCCTGTTTATATGGAAACTGGATTATGGTATTCAACATCAACTCCTTATATAAGTGACAGAATAAGGATTTATTATCCTGGAATAAAAGAACTATTAGATTTTGATAGGGAAACAGGAGATATTATTATAAGAAAGCAGTATGAAAAAGTAGTTATCAGAGCTAAATATAGAGCTTTTCAGGTCAATGAAAAAAAGTATATTTATATGCCAGGAGATGGAAAATATAAGGAAGAGTATTATATAAATGAAAAGTTAATTAATAAAAATGATATTAAGGATGAAGATTTTTTAAATTATAAACAAAAGATGATTGACATGTTTAAATATAAATTATACATTGATAGCAATGGATTTATTAGGGAGTATGGGATTAATTAGTGGAGTTGCAATTTAAGTATTTGAGCTTGATTACCAAACTATTTTCTATATTTTGAGATAACTTTTGATGAGATTCCTCCTCTTGGAGTGAAGTCTGCTTCAACAATCATTTCAATTGGGTTAAGCAATTTAACAAGGTGGTTTAAAATAAGTTTGCTGAGATTTTCATAAAATATACCTGTATTTCTAAACTGAATAAAATAGTATTTTAAAGATTTAAGCTCAACTATATATTTATCCGGGATGTATTTTATGCAAATTGTTCCAAAGTCTGGAAGACCTGTTTTTGGGCATAAAGATGTAAATTCAGGATTTTTTATCTCTACCCAGGTGTTTTTTTCAGGATTCTTGTATGGAATAGGTTCTAACATGTCTGATGAAATAAAATTTGAGCTTTTTCTTATTTCCTCTAGGTATTTATTTATTCTATCTATATTCATAGTAAACTCCTTTTAAAAAATTAAATCAAGAATATTATACATAATCAATTTAAATAGGTAAATAGGCAAGTCTATATAGGTAGAGGGAGATTTTTATTTATAATCTTAATTAGGAAAAATCTTGACAGATTGGAAAAATTTTGATACCCTTTAAACCTAATATTTTTCAGACTATGAGATTATGAAGAAAGATTTTTTATTTATTAAAGAGTTAGAGATAAACAATTTTAATAAGGAGATATAGTTTTTAAAATTATATATTAGGAGAATAGCATTTGATTAGAGTATTGTTGGCAGATAAACTAACTCCAAAGGTTGTTGATTCACTTAAAGAAATACCTGAATTTGATATTATTGAAAAAACAGGAATGAATTATAAAGAATTGAGAGAGGAGATAAATAACTATGAAGCTATTGTTATAAGGAATGTAACAAAGTTAAATAAAAAGATACTTGAAAATGCCAAGCATTTAAAGCTTATTGTTAAAGAGGGTATAGGCCTTGAGAATCTTGATGTCGAATTTGCAAGATCAAAAAATATTGAAATCAGAAATACTCCTTATTCAGTTTCAATAAAAATTGCAGAATATACATTAGCTTTTATGCTTTGTATTTGTAGGTCTATTGTGCCTTCATATAAGAATATTAAAGAACATAAATGGGACAGAAAGGTGTTTTTAGATGGAATAGAACTATTTGGGAAAACAGCAGGGATTATTGGATTCGAGGGTGCTGGGAAAGAAGTTGCAAAAAGAGAATTAGCTTTTGGAATGAAAGTTCTATTCTATGATTTTGATAATATTAAAACACATATCAATGCAAAGCAGGTGTCATTTGAAGAGCTATTAAAAACTTCTGATTTTATATCTGTTCACCTTCCTCTTAATGATTCAACCAGGGATTTAATATCAACAAATGAATTTGAGTTGATGAAAAGTAATATTGTATTGTTAAACCTAGCTCAAACTGGTGTAGTTGATGATCGTGCTTTATTAAAGGCCTTGAATGAAAATAAAATAAAGGCTGCTTCAATACAAGTCTCTGAAAAAGAGGCTTCAGAAAAATTTCAGTTAATTGATAATGAAAATGTTTTTCCTTTTCCTTATTTGAATAATTTTGATTTTGAAGGTCATGAGAGAGTCGGGTTGGATGTTATTTCTATTTTAAAAGATTTTTATAATGTATAAATATTTACTGAGATTAATAAATGAAAAATGATTAAAATTGTTAGTAATTCGTTAAATTCTTGTAACAAAAAAATCCTGGAGAAAATGAATAAAATGGATTTTGAGTTTATAAAGAGGGAAGCCGTATCTCAACTTGAGCATGGTGCTGAGTATATTCAATTAAATGCAGTTTCTCTTCTTGATAACGAAATATCTTTTTATAAAAAAGTTATACCAATAATTGAAAATTTAGGTGGAAAAGTTTTAATTAGAAGTAATAATATTGAAACATTGAGTGAAGTAATTGATATTGTGAAAAAAGAGGTTATAATAGGTGATATTGAGTTTGACAAAGAAAAAATAGATTTTATAGTTGAAACTATTAAAGAAAACAATGTGAAAATTATCGCTTTAATTAGAGAAGATAAATCAGATGAAGACATTTATCCTGAAAAATCTCTTTTAATTGCACAGAAGTATGTTGATTACCTATTGGATAAAGGTGTAAAAAGAAGTGATATATTACTGGATCCAATTATAAAACCATTGGAAACGAATTTTCTAAATGGGAAATCATTTTTAAATACTCTTGAGCTATTTAAGATTGATTTTCCTCAGGTTAAAACTATAGCCAATCTAACAGCTTTATCTAATGGTTTGCCAAAACGATATTTAATCACATCTCATTTTCTCTCTTTGGCAATTAATAATGGGCTAGATTATGTAGTTTTAGATGTACTTGAAAAATCAGTAGCTGAGTCTATAATTTCAACAATGTGCATAATTGGTAAAGATAGAAATTTGAAATCTTATTTAAATTATTGTAGGAATAATAGAGATATTAATGGATACAATATTTAAGAAAGTTAGAATAGAAAAAGATGGCTAATATTATTGATAATAAAAAAAATATAAAAAGAGGTTTAAAGAGAAAAAGATTTAAAAAGATTAGTGTCTCAAAGTTAACAAGATTTTCGTTTTTACCTTCAGTTTTTACAATTTTTAACTTATTTTTAGGATATATAGCAGTTTTACAAATAATAAAACATAATTTTATAACTGCATGTTATCTTATTATATTAAGTGTTGTTATGGATGGATTTGATGGTACAATAGCGAGAATCACAAAGACAGAATCAAATTTTGGTATGCAATTGGATTCTCTTGTTGACGCTGTAACTTTTGGTTTTGTAACCTCAGTTCTTATTTACGTTTGGGGATTTCAAGCAGTACAACCTCAAAATGGGAAAATATTGGGCTTTATATTCTTAAGCGCAGGAATTATTAGATTAGCAAGATTTAATGTCCTAAAGGAAGCTGATGCGTTTCCATCCAATACTTTTATAGGATTACCCATTCCTATTGCTGCCCTTTCTATATTATCAGTAGTATTGATTTGTAAAGATCCTATTCAAGAACAATTATATTTAATACTTTTTTCTTTATATATTATCCTTATTGCTTTCTTAATGATTTCAAATGTAAGATATAGGACAATGAAAAAAATCAACTCAAAGCATAATTTGTTGATTTTATTCATAGTTGCAATTTTAGTAGCATTATCAATAATGTATCCTTCATATACAATACCGATATTTACCTTTTTTTATATAATATCTCCAATACTCTTTTATATTTCAAAAAAGTTAAAAAGAACTAGAGTTAAAATCAAAGTAAATAAATCATCTATTAAATCAGATGAATAAAAAGAAGATTTATGATTGATGAGAACAGTCTACTATATTATATAAAACCATATACAAAGAGATTTATACTTGCCCTATTTTTTATGGCAATGATAGCTCTTTTCACTGCTTTTTTTGCTGTTATTATTCAACCTATTATGGATGAGTTATTTATTCAAAGTGCAGGTCATTTGACTGAAAGAGCAAGTTATATGTCAGGCAAATCCGAATATATAAGAAGTTTAATTCAAGATACCTTTAATGTAGATAGCCAGGGAATGGTGTTAATACTTCCAATAGTCCTTTTTTTCTCTTTTTTAGGCCAAGCAGTTTTTACTTTTTTGTCTCTTTATATAATGAAAACTCTTGGATTAAAAGTGGTCAGGAATATAAGAGATAAATTGTATAAAAATTTGATAAATCAATCTATTGATTTTTTATCAAAGTCAAAAACCGGGGACCTTGTTTCAAGGATTACAAATGATATTGAAAAAATAAAATTTGCTGTTTCCGAGACTTTGTCTGTGTATGTAAGAGAAACTTTAACACTTATTGCTCTTTTGCTTGTGGTTTTTTATCAAGATTGGTATATGGCCTTAATTGCATTAATTATATTGCCTGTTGCAGTTTTACTGTTAGCATTATTTGGAAAGAGAATAAAAAAAGCAGGAATTCAATCTCAGGTAGCAATTGGAAGGCTTTCAAATTTTTTAAGTGAAACTATTGTTGGAAATAAAATTGTTAAAGCTTATAATATGGAAGATTATGAAGCTGAGAGATTTTCAAAATTAAATCAGAATCATTATAAAATAAATACAAAAATAGCATTAATATATTCTTTTTCTGCGCCAATAATGCATACAATCGGTGGGTTGGTAGCAGCTATAATTTTTGTTGTAGGAATGCGTAGAGTATCAGGAGGGGATATTTCACCTGGTCAGTTTACATCTTTTTTAGCAGCACTTTTTCTTATGTACAATCCCATTAAAAGGTTATCTCAAGCTAACAATGATTATCAACAGGGAAAAGCAGGTTATGAGAGGGTTTTGCAGATAATCAAAAATAAGAATAATATGCTTGATAAACCCTCTGCTGTTGATGTAAAAAAAATTGAAGGTGAGATAGAGTTTAAAAATGTATTTTTTTCTTATACTCCATCAGTGCCTGTTATTGAGAATATAAGTTTCAAAGTTGCTCCTGATGAAATGGTTGCTTTAGTTGGATCAAGTGGCTCTGGAAAGACAACATTAATGAATTTGTTGATGAGATATTATGAATATAGTTCAGGCGAAATACTTATTGATGGGAAAAATATAAGGAATTTTACTTTAAAATCTCTAAGAGATTCTATTGGACTTGTGACTCAGGATGTATTCCTTTTTAATGATACAATATTAAGCAATATTGTCTATGGAAGCTCGGATTACTCTTTTGAAGATATAAAAAAAGCAGCTGAAATCGCGAGAGCATCTGATTTTATTGAAGAGTTACCAGATAAATATGATTCTATTGTTGGTGAAAGGGGAATATTACTTTCTAATGGTCAACGTCAGCGAATTTCAATTGCAAGAGCAATAATAAAGAAACCTTCAATATTAATTTTTGATGAAGCAACTTCATCTCTTGATTCTGAATCTGAGAAATTAATTAGAGAAGCAATGAGAGAAGTGATGAGAAATAGAACAACTTTAGTCATTGCTCACAGATTATCAACAATAATCGAGGCTAAAATGATATTAGTAATAAAAAAAGGTGAGATAAAAGAGACCGGTAATCATAGAGAATTATTAAAGAAAAAGGGTTTGTATTATTCTCTTTATAATTTGCAATTCCCTGAGATGGATATTATAATGTGACAATGAAAAGTATGACCGGCTTTGCTCAAGAGAGGTTTGATTTTCCAGATTTCTCAATTAATGTCTCTTTTAAATCAGTAAATCATAGATTTCTTGATCTTAATTTTAGAGGTACAGGTATTACTCCAGCATCAGAAAAATTAATAAAAGAAATAATAAAAGATAAACTCTTTAGAGGTAAGATTGAAATTGTTTTTGATCTGTTTGAAATGGATCATAAAAATTGGGATATCCAATTTAATGAATACCTTTTAGAGGAAATTTTAGATAGAGTTGTGCCTTTTACAAAGAAATACAAAGGCAATTTAAATCTATCTATCGATCCTTTTTTAAAGATTCCAATGATATTTCATTTAGATTATATCTTTGAGAATTTCAGTAAAGAGAATATTAAAAATATAAAGAATTCAATTAAAAAAGTTTTTAACACTTTTTCGCAGAGTAGGATTGTAGAAGGAGAGAGTATATTAAAGAATTTGTTGATAAGTATTAAAAAGATTGAAAATAACTTAAACATAATAAAAGCTGAAGCGGAAAATCTGGAGAATGAGATTTATTTAAATTATAAAGAAAAGATCAAAAAATTGTTAAATGGTATAGAAATAGATGAGAAAAGGATTGTTCATGAGGCAGCAATTGCAGCTGAAAAAAGCTGCATTGCTGAGGAAATAAATAGATTAAGTATACATAATAAAAGATTAAAAAAGCTTCTGCAAAGCAAAGAGATGGATCAAAAAGGCAAGGAAGCTGATTTTTTATTACAAGAAATGCAAAGAGAAACTCATACAATTGCTTCTAAGATAAATTCTATTGATATACATAAATATGTGATCTTAATAAGAAGAGAGATTGAAAAAATAAAGCAACAGGTTCAAAATGTCGAATAAATTAATGTTGAGTATTGGTTTTGGTAATTTTGTTGTGATGAGTGAAGTTAGAGCAATAATTCAGCCTAATTCTGCACCAATAAAAAGGTTTATAAAACAAAAGTTTAATGATGGTAAAGTTATTGATGCAACAATGGGGAAAAAGTTAAGGGCAGTTGTTGTACTTTCTTCTAATCATGTTGTACTTTCTGGTATATCTGTTTCATCACTAATAAGCAGATCAGAAGATGAATAATATTATTGTAATTTCAGGTCCTTCAGGTAGTGGAAAATCAACATTAATTCATTTACTTTTAAAAGAGCATAAAGAATTAGGTTTCTCTATATCATATACAAGTAGAAAAAAGAGAAAGAATGAGAAGAATGGGGAAGATTATTATTTTGTTTCTAAAGATAAATTTAAAAAAATGATTGATGCAGACAAATTTGTGGAGTGGGCAGAAATTCATTCGAATTATTATGGGACTAGTTGGGATGAGATAGATCTAAAATCAAAAAATGATGAAGTTTTTGTTCTTGATCTTGATGTTCAAGGTGCAAAAAACATAAAAAAGAAATTTTCAGATGCCTTGTTTATTTTTATTATCCCGCCTTCTTTAAAAGACTTGGAGAAAAGATTGATGAAGAGAGAACATAATGAAATCAATAAAGATATTAGAAGAAGATTAAAAATTGCAAAGAATGAATTAGAGCAATACAAATTGTATGATTATATTGTAACAAATGATAAATTAGATGATGCATTTTCTTTGTTGAATTGCATATATGTATCTTTTTTAAATTCAACCTGCAGAAAAAAAGCTTATTTAGAACAAATAATAGGGGAAAAATAATGAATTTAGTTTTAGGTGTTACTGGTTCAATCAGTGCTTATAAGGCTGTTGAAATTCTAAGGATTTTTCAAAAAAATGGTCATAATGTAAGTGTTATAATGACAAAAGAAGCTAAAAAATTTATTTCTCCTTTAACTTTTGAAACATTTACCCCTGGCAAGGTTTATTCGGAATTATTTAAAGAGAATCAGGACCCAGTACTTCATATAAATATCTCAAGAACAAATGATTTGCTTTTAATTGCTCCAGCTACTGCAAATATTATAGGCAAGATTGCAAATGGAATTGCTGATGACCTTCTTTCAACTACTTTTCTTGCTTTTTATGGGAAAATTGTGATTGCTCCAGCAATGAATTCATTTATGTATAAAAATATTGCAGTTAAAGAAAATATAGCTAAGCTGAAATCAAGGAATGTGGAAGTAATTGAACCTGAAAAGGGTGAACTTGCTTGTAAGGATACTGCAAAAGGAAGGTTAGCTTCATATAATAGAATTTACAACTATTGTATTGGAATAAAGAGTGTTTGAAAGAGTCATTATAGTATCTGGTCCAACCGTTGAGCCAATAGACCCTGTCCGATTTATTTCAAACAGGTCTTCAGGAAAAACTGGTTTCCATCTGGCTAACGAGGCAAAAAAAAGGGAGATACAAGAAATAATCTTTATTACAGGGCCTACTAATTATATCCCCTCTGATGTAAAGGTTATTCAAGTTGAAACAGCTCAATCAATGAGAGACAGAATTCTGAACTATTTTGATAAAGCTAAGGTTATAGTAATGGCTGCAGCTGTTAGTGATTATAGAAGTGCTGAATATTTCTCTGAGAAAATTAAAAAGGGAGATGATAGGATATATCTTGAGTTTGTAAAAAATCCTGATATAATAAAAGAAATTGGAGAGAAGAAATCTGATGATCAAATTTTAGTTGGATTTGCAGCAGAGACCAGTAATATTTTTGAAAATGCAAGAGAGAAATTTGAAAGGAAAAATCTTGACTTACTTGTTTTGAATGAGATTTCGAAGGAAAATCCGGTATTTAATGAAGATTCAAATCAAGTTTTTTTTATAACTAAAAATGAAACTATAAAACTGGATAAAATGAAAAAGTCAGCAATTGCAGCTTTAATATGGGATGAAATATTTAAGATTTATAATCAGATGAAAGTAAAATTTAAGTAGAAAGAATATGAAAGAGTTACAAGATATATTGAAATTTTACAAAGAAATAGGGGCAAGTTTTTTGGAGATTAAATGTTCAGACCCAAAAGATGATTTGAATGATTTAAATAAGGAGATAAAGAGTTGTACAAAATGCCCTCTTTATGAAAATAAAAAAAATTATGTTACAGGTGAAGGCTCGATCTATCCTGATATTTTTTTTATAGGAGAAGGACCTGGAGCAACTGAAGATCAATTCGGCAGACCTTTTATTGGAAAAGCAGGGCAGTTACTTAGTAAGATTATAAAGAAAATGGGATACAGCAGGGAATCTGTATTCATAGGGAATATTATAAAATGCAGGCCTCCTGGTAATAGAGAGCCTTTAAAAGAGGAGGTCGAAGCATGTCTACCTTATTTAAAGAGGCAGATAAAAATTTTGAAGCCAAAGGTTTTAGTTTGTCTTGGAAGAGTTGCATTTAATAACCTTATGGGAGCAAATTATTCAATAAACAAAGTTAGAGGTGAGCAGTTTGAGTATGAAAACATTCCTGTTATTCCTACGTTCCATCCATCATATATACTTCACCAACGAACAAAAGAAAATATTTCGAAGGCAAAATGGAGTGTGTGGGAGGACATGCTGAGAGTTCTGGATATTATAAAGGGTCAAAAGGATAAGAGTTGAAAAAAAAAATAAAATATTAGAGAGTATTAATTGTTAATCCAGGTATCTTTATCTTTAAATATATTTGAAGACTTTACATACAACTATATTGGAGATAAAGATAAACTAAAAAAGGGGATGAGAGTTATTGTACCTATAGGCAATAGGGTTACAACTGGGTGGGTAATAGAAAAAGGCTCTGAGTATAAGGGAAGAGTAAAGAATGTGATTGGTGTTATAGAAGATGAATATATACCGGAGGAAGAGTTTATAGATTTTGCAAGGTCTATTTCTTTATTATATTTTACTTCGATTGGAATGATTCTTGATTATTCTCTATCTCCTAAAAGGAGACCAATAAATAATATCTATTTTGAAAAAGATGGGAAATTGGAAAAAATGAACAAATTTTCCTCTATAGAGCTCTGTAAATTGTCAAAGAAAGGTGTGATTAATTTTATATATAAAAACAAAGGTGAAATAAATATAAAAGGAAACATTAATTCATTAAAGAATTTCAAAGGTAAAGAGAATAAGCTAATTATAAGTTATGATAGGGCTGAGTTTTACAGGGATATTATTGATTTTTATTTACAAAAGCATATGAGCGTTTTAATTGTAGTTCCTGATAATTTAACAGCTTCTTATTTAAAATCATTATTTAATGATGTTTCGATTTATAACTCTTCTGTAAAACTCACAGAAAGAGAAAATATATGGTGTGACTATTTAAATGGGAAAATAGGTGTGGTTGCTGGGGGTATATCAGCGGTTTTTCTACCAATGAGAAATCTGGGATGTGTTATTTGTGAAAGAGCAGGTTCATCTCTTTATAGAAACAGTTATTTTTCTAATTTAAATCTTAATATCTTATCAAAAAAGAGAGCAAAAAACTATGATCTCCCATTTATAGAGGGTGCCTCACATTATAATATTGAAGCTTATAAAAACAGGAATAAATTATTTATTGAGGACAAGAGAGAGAAAAAAGATGTTTATATAGATGTAAAAATGTTGAAGCTAAGAGAAAAAAGTATACCTGATAATTTGATTGAATCATTAAAGGCTTATTTTCTTGATAATAAAAAAATATTAGTTGTGCTTAATAAGAAGGTTTCTTTTGACTATCTTTTTTGCAAAAGTTGTAAGGCTATTCAGAAATGTCCTGTATGTAAGGGTATTTTAAAAGTAGAAAAAGATTTTAAAGTTAAGTGCATAAAATGTGATTTTAAAAAAGAAGAATATAGTTTATGTTCTAAATGTAATAAAGAGTTATTCTTAATAAAAGATATGAGCATAAGTAGTTTAGAGGAAATTGTCAAAAGGCAGATTGATGAAACAAATGTATTAACATTATCATCTGAAGGTATTAAAGATATATCATTAGCAATTAAAAATATAAAAAAGAGCAAAATAGTAATATCAACTCCAGTTATTTTAAATCCTTTTTTTAAAAATATTTTTGATAGTATTATATATATAAGACCGGAGTCGATTTTTAATATGCATGAATATAATGCAGCTGAGATGATTTTTTCAATAGTATCGGAATTAAAGGAATTAGTAAAAAAAGGTGGGAACATAGATATTTTTTCATCATTTTATTTTCATTACTCTTTAAAATTGATTAATAATGAAGAGGATTTTTTTGAAAGAGAATTAAAATACAGAAATTGGTTTTTATTGCCTCCTTATTCTTATGTTTATAAAATTGAGATAAAAGCTAAAAATTTAAGAGAGCTTGGAAAAGATATGAGATTAATATTTAATGAATTTAAAGATAAACTAAATTTAAGGAAAGTATATCTTGTTTCCAGAAAAAAGATCAGGGGAAATTATAAGGGAGAAATGGAAGCTCATTCATTACCTGAATCAATATTAGAATCAGGATTACTAAAAAAGAGGAATGTAAATATAAAATTAGAAATGGTTTAATTAATTGTCTATATTATTGGTTTTGAACTCTGTGTGTTATTTCAATTGTTAAATCTTTTACATGTTCAATCTCGTTAATGGGGAGTCCTGATTTCTCATAGACAAAATAGATTTTATTAGTTTCATATAAATTTATTTTTTTTGACAAAATACCTGATTTTTGAAGATTTAGAAAATCCTTTGTTTGAGGAACTGGTGAAAAGTATGATAAATGAGGGATGATTCCGAGTTTTTTCACAAAATTCAAAGAGTTTATTATATCATTTATTCTTTGCCCGTAAATCCCAAATAAAATATAGCATTCAATCTCTTTTCTTTTAAAACCTGCTTTTTCAAGATTGTTTACTGCATTAATCATTTCATTAATTGTGATTTTACTTGAGCTTTTTTTTAAAATTTCTGAGTTTGTTGATTCGAAACTCAGCCTGATTGTCTTAAACCCGCTTTCATAAAGCATCTCTGCTGTTTTCAAATCAACTTCTCTTGCATGAATTCCATTTGGAGTGTGAAATTTTAGATTTAAATTTTGTTTAACTTTATTGAAAACTCTAAGGAAACGCTTCTCCTTATTTACAAGAAATGCATCATCAAAAATTATAAAGCTTTCTGGTTTATATTTGTCATACATATATAGAATTTCTTCAATAATATTTTCAGATGACCTTTCAATGAAACGTTTATTTAGAAGATTTGAAGCGCAATATGTACAATTAAAAGGGCACCCTCTTGATGTCAGTAATGGCAAATATTTTTTGTTTGATAAAAACTCATATGCAGGGAAAGGAAGCTTGTTTATATCTGAAAGGTCAGGGTGTTTATATACTGTACCATTGTTGTGCTCAATTATTTGCAAAACTTTTTTTTCTCCATATCCTTTAATAAAAGAGTCTGCTTCTATATATTTTTTTATGTAAAAGGGTACTAATGTAGGTAGTATTCCTCCAATAATTATTTTTGTTTTTTTGAATCTTTCTCTCAATTTTTTTATTGTAAAGTTAATTCCATCAATCCAGTATGTCATAAGTGTTGTTATAAAAATAATGTCGATTTCAGGAAGTTTGTCCAGTTTTTCCATAAAATTATCAGCTGGTATACCATATCTTGAGTAATTTCTCGGGATGATTTTATATATTTCAGGCTTGTCAACAATTTCTCTGTGAAATTTTCCTCTTCCGTCTTTTTTTGATTTGGGACCTGGATTATCCTGAAATCTATCAAGAACATCAATCCAAAATATTTCAGCATTTGTGTAATTTTTTATTATAGAGCCTATATAAAGTAATCCCAATGGCCTTAGCCAGAGATCAAAAGCAGTAAAATCATATATATATGGATTAATTAATAGAACTTTCATAGCTCAGCAGAAACAATTCTTTGAATATTATTATAATCATTAAAGAAACTGATATTTGAAAACCCCCTCTTTTTTAAAATCTTTTCAACAATTTCTTTTTGATTACATCCAATTTCAATTAATATTGTTCCCTCTTTTTTAAGATAATCTGGAGAGTTCATAATTATCCTTTTTATTATTTCAGTTCCATTTCTCCCTGAAACGAGGGAACTTCTTGGTTCAAATTTTTTTATATTTAAAGGTGATTGCTCCCAGTCTTTTGCTGATAAGTAGGGAGGATTTGATATTATTAAATCAAATTTGTCATAATTTTCCGGGAAAAGATCTGCAAGAACTGGTATAACTTTGTTTTCAACCCTGTGGGTTAGAATATTTTTTTTTAATATATATATAGATTTTTTGCTTTTTTCAACAGATATCACTTTTGTATTTAGTTTTTTTGCAAGAATAATTGAAATGATGCCACTTCCAGCACCAATATCGAGTATTTTTGAGGGTGAAGGTTTTAATTCCATTGCTTTTTCAACAAGTATTTCAGTTTCTGGTCTTGGGATCAGTACATTCTTATTTATGTAAAAATTCTCGGAGAAAAATTCATTTTTTTTCAATATATAGGCAATTGGTTCCTCATTTTTTAATCTTTTAAAATATCTGTAAAATTTATTTAAGCCTGTTTTGTTTTCTATTTCATCATTTTTTTTAATCCAGAATTGTGATTTTGTTAGATTGAATGCTTTTCCAATTAAGATTTGAATGTCGAGAGTTTTTTCTTTGTCTTTTATTTTATTTATAGAAGAAAAATATAGATCTGAATATTTCACTAACTAATAATTTGTTTAAATTTTTCTTCAATAGATTTTTTTACATGTGTTTCAATTAGTTCTTTTACTAAATTATCAAAATTACCATCAAGAATATTTTCAATGTTAAAATTTTTACTGTATATTCTATGGTCAGTCACCCTGCTCTGTGGAAAATTGTAAGTTCTTATCTTTTCAGATCTGTCTCCTGTTCCAATCTGAGATTTTCTTTGATTTGAGACATTTTCTTCCTGTTTAGCTTTTTCGTATTCATACAACCTGGATTTTAAAATCTTTATTGCTCTTTCTTTATTTTTATGCTGGGATGTTTCATCTTGACAGCAAACAACAATGCCTGTGGGAAAGTGGGTTATTCTTATAGCTGAATCAGTTTTATTGACATGTTGGCCCCCTGCACCAGAAGATCTGTATGTGTCTATTCTTATGTCTTTTGAATTTAATTGAACCTCAATGTCATCAACTTCTGGCATAACAGCAACTGTAACGGTTGATGTGTGTATTCTGCCACTTGACTCTGTAATTGGTACTCTTTGAACTCTATGGACTCCACTTTCAAATCTCAAGTATTTATTAACTTTTCCACCTTTTATGTGAAGAATGGTTTCTTTAATTCCACCAATAGAAGAATATGTTGTTGATATCACATCTGATTTCCAGCCTTTTCTTTCTGCAATTCTCGAGTACATTCTTAAAAGATCTGATGCAAAAAGCGATGCTTCATTGCCACCTGCACCTGCTCTTATTTCGAGAAACACGTTTCTATTATCTTCTAATTCATCTGAGACTAAAAGAATTTCAATATATTCGTCAAGCTTTTTTATCTCATTGTTTAATTTATCTATTTCTTCTTTTGCGAGTTCTTTCATGCCTTTTTCTTCAGATGTTTTATAGAAATCTTCAGCCTCATTTTTCAGTTCCACAAGGGAATTAAGTTCAGTATATTTTTCGCTTAAAGGTTTAAGTTTAGATAGCTCTCTTGTTAAGTTTATGAATTTTACATGGTTATTTATTATATTCGGGTTGGAAATAAGATTAGATATCTCGTTATATTTGGCGTGGATACTTTTGAGATAAGAAAGTAATTTATCACTTTTCTTTGTATCCATATTTTTTCTTGAATTTTTCTATTCTTCCTTCAGTATCAATGTATTTCTGTTTACCTGTATAAAAAGGGTGGCATGCTGAGCAGATTTCAATTTCAATTTTAGGGACAGTTGCTTTTGTCTTAAATGTATGCCCACATGCGCAAGTTACAGTACACTCCATATATTTAGGGTGAATACCTTTTCTCATTGTATCCTCCATGATAAAAAATTCTATCATTTTAATCTGTTGATGTCAATAGATAAAGCTATTAAAGCTACCAGAATACTTAAGCAATGTCCCCTTCATTTAAAAAATAAAAAAAATCAGTCTATTTTATTGACAATTAACTTCTAATGGGTGTCTCTCTTATTGTTTTTCTCGCTGAATTTATTTCTTTTTAATTTGTGTAATTTTGAGTTCTACATCTATTCCTTTCATATCTCTTATTAGTTCTTGCAAAGAAAATTTTGCAATATTTGATTTAAATTCCTCAATATTTGCCAAATTTCTGTTCTTTGATGAAGTATCTAAAATGGATAGAACATAAATAATTTTTTTATTGAATAGTTCAACAAATTGTTCTTCTGTGATATTGTTCGTCTGTTGTCCTATTGCATTATAATAATTATCTCCACCAATCTTATTTCTTAAATCTAGATATATTTTTCGTAAAAAAACTTTATCTGAGTTCAAGTCTTGTACAATTCTACTCGCAGATATAAATATTTGTGAGCATAAATCTCTCATTGTATTTCCAAAAGTTTTTTTAACATGATATAAATAGGCTGAATTGCCATCCCATTTTAAGATATCGCAGACTTCAATATTTTCAGGAATAATTTTATCTAATACAAGAGTTTTTTTATCACCTAAATATTGTTGATTATATGCATTCTCATTTTGCAAAGAGATATCCCAAGCCTTGGTTAATCCATCAAAATAATTCCTCTCAATAAAACCTTTACATTTTTTGTTTAGATTTTTAACGAAATCAGCTTTTATTAGAAACCATGAACTATCTAAATAAAAGTATCTTTTTTCCTCTAGTTCAACATCTCCAAAAATATGATTAATAATTGACCCACGTGTTAATTCCATATCCTCTTCATTAAAAGAATAAATATTTAGACTTTCTATCAAGACTTCAAAGTCACTATATGAATCTATTTTAATATTGGACTCGGATATTTTTTTAAATAAAGTGTCGATATCGTTTAGTTTTCCAAAGTAAAAATTATCAAGAAAACTTTTTGTTGAGTTTCCTTTTTTTATTATATATTTTGAAGCAGTCAAATATTTTTCATAATTTCTATGACAAAGATCAAATTTATATGAATTTTCTTCATTTCTATAGGTTGCCCAAAGTTGGGCTAACAAAATATTCCTGAGTTTTTTAATTAGTTCTGAATCTTTCTTTTTTGAAAGTTTAATAACGTTGTTTATAGAAATAGGATTTATATTTTTTAGTATATATTCAGAGCCATCAATTATTTTTATAAGTTGAGTAAAATTAATAGATTTATTTATTCTAAAAGAAGATTTAGCTATACAAACTGATTCCCTTCTTATTTCTTCGTTAGTAAAACCAAAATACTCAACCAGTTTTTCATTATCTATACTAAGGATCAATTCTTGAAAAATTTTTCCAAAATCTTCATTTTCAAAAAGATTGTAATTTTTTCTAAAATGTTTAGTTGTTCCTGAAATTCCGCCAACAAAGGATCTTTCCTTAACTACTTTTATAATCTTCTCTTCTTTGTTAATTAATCTAGAAATAATGTCAATCCCAAAATTTGAATCAATAAATTTTTGTATTGAAAAATATCCTTGCCCACCTGTGATCAAATAAAAATTATTTGATTCTTCATTAATAAAAACCAAAATGAAGCTCTCTAATTTGCCAGCATCACTACTTAGAATCTCTTCTTCTGGGGTTACTATGTCATTTAAAAATCCCTTCCACTTTGGATTATTGTTTTTGATCCTATAATAAATTCTTATTCTTTATTTCCCAAAGTGAGAATTTCGCACAATCTGTTCTTTGTATTTTTCACTTTCAAAAGCTGAAGTTATTTGATCTTCAATATTTTCACTGGTGAAATTAGTGATATCAATTTTATAAATACTTAACTGTAATTTATTATCTTCCATTATCCCTCCAAACCTCGTTTATTTTATTTTTATTTTTTTTCAATCTTAAATGATTTTTTGTCGCTCATTTTTCCTATTTATTTTTTAAATACTCTAAAGTCAAATTAACTTTCTTTTTTAAATGTTCCTTTTTTAATTTATTCTTTATTTTCTTAAGCCATGTTTTTAATCTTTTAGTAATTAGTTCTGAATCACAAAATTTAATAATATCTATTTTATAATAAAACTCCATTAGATTATTCTCATCGAAATCATTAAAAATTCCTGTAATGGCTTTATCAGCAGAATTTTCTTTGTTTCTAATCAAAAAAGAAAACATTCGCCCAATGGATGCTTTTTTTGAATCAGGATCAAAGACTAATTCTTCAATTAATTTCCTAAGATTGCTTTCATCTAATTGGCATAAACATTTTATTATTGGTTTTGAAATTTCAACATTCTGTGAATTTGAGAGTTTATTTTGTAAGCTTATTAAAAATCTTTGTGTTAAAGGTAAAACTGATAATAATAAATAAGATTGAACTTTTATATACCAATTTGTTGAATTAGATCTAATTTTCATTTTTAGATAATTTTTTTCATTTATTTATATTAAATGTAAATATCTAAGGTTTTATATCATTTTAGCTTCTTGATAGTGGAATACATTAATAGGAGATTTTAAA
>JAUWNT010000003.1 GCA_030612495.1 Candidatus Aminicenantota bacterium | reverse complement strand
CAACTTCTAAAAAAATAATTCTATACTATTGATAATTAACTCCTAATGGGTCTCATCCTTATCACACTATAAAAAAATAAATTACCTGTCTTTTTCATTTTTCTTTTAAAAGGGAGTTTTTTTAATGCTGCATAAAAAAGTCTTGACAAAACCTCTCGTTGCCTTTCCTTTTACATCATTCCTTGTTCATTATTCATTATTCGATATTCTACTTTTTTGTTTTTTTTTAACTAAACACTTAAAACTCAAAACTTAAAACTTCTAAATTGTATCAAGTTTACAAGAATACATGCACCGTCCCCCGATCTTTACAATACCTTATAGGTAGAGTTCAAAGGGATTTAAGAAGAATACGAGATTATGCACATATGGTAGTTTCAATACCTTATAGGTAGAGTTCAAAGCATGGATTCCACAGGCGTGGGTGATCCCATATATGAGTTTCAATACCTTATAGGTAGAGTTCAAAGTTTTTAATTCTCTCTCCAATTTATGCCATACAACTGTTTCAATACCTTATAGGTAGAGTTCAAAGGAGTAAAAAAAGATGTATGGATGAACGTTGAAGCATGTTTCAATACCTTATAGGTAGAGTTCAAAGGGATATGGCAGGAGCAGAAGAAATAACTGAATCTCGGTTTCAATACCTTATAGGTAGAGTTCAAAGTGAAGCTGAAATAGCACGATTAAGACGGTCAAAACTGTTTCAATACCTTATAGGTAGAGTTCAAAGGAAGGTAGCTCGGAAAAGGAATCAATGCCAGATCAGAGTTTCAATACCTTATAGGTAGAGTTCAAAGTATGGATTCCACAGGCGTTGGCGATCCCATATACGAGTTTCAATACCTTATAGGTAGAGTTCAAAGAGTGGCGAAGATGCACCTTATGCTCTTAAATCGCAGTTTCAATACCTTATAGGTAGAGTTCAAAGGAGCTGTGAAATTAGTTCCAAGTGTTTCTGGTAGATGTTTCAATACCTTATAGGTAGAGTTCAAAGGGAACCTGAATATCAATGTGAATTAAATGATCCAGAGTTTCAATACCTTATAGGTAGAGTTCAAAGGAATTGACGTTGATGACTTGAATGAGTTTGGAAGTGGTTTCAATACCTTATAGGTAGAGTTCAAAGTCTTGATAATATGAAAACACAACAGCAATTAAATACGTTTCAATACCTTATAGGTAGAGTTCAAAGTAATAAACATATTGATTCAGCACAGCATTATACAAAGTTTCAATACCTTATAGGTAGAGTTCAAAGTATTCATCAATTCAAAGTTATCAGTGCCGATATTGTGTTTCAATACCTTATAGGTAGAGTTCAAAGGTTATGATGTGGTTCTTTGCTGATTTATATGGTTATGCGTTTCAATACCTTATAGGTAGAGTTCAAAGAGATTGGTTAGCTGCAACTGCGTACAGTTTACTTGAGTTTCAATACCTTATAGGTAGAGTTCAAAGATAGATTATTGAATTTATAAGCAATACCTGAAGCCGGTTTCAATACCTTATAGGTAGAGTTCAAAGGGTACTTCCAGTAGCACCACCAGCCGATTGGATACTGTTTCAATACCTTATAGGTAGAGTTCAAAGTACATATATAACTTATATTCCGCCAGCAGCGGATGAGTTTCAATACCTTATAGGTAGAGTTCAAAGTGAGACCGTGTCGCTGATAATACTCTATAACTTCTGTGTTTCAATACCTTATAGGTAGAGTTCAAAGACCATATGCGCATGCCAGCTTCCAATGTCAAACATAGTTTCAATACCTTATAGGTAGAGTTCAAAGCATTGCTTTGCCCAGTTAAGCAAACTTCGTTATCACGTTTCAATACCTTATAGGTAGAGTTCAAAGTTTTATAGCTCCGAGTGCTTGGAAACGTTCTATCTTTGTTTCAATACCTTATAGGTAGAGTTCAAAGTCTAATATCTTTTGCAATGCATTGCTTATAAACGGGTTTCAATACCTTATAGGTAGAGTTCAAAGTATGGGAAACTCTGAATGGGATGTTTGATAATGATAGTTTCAATACCTTATAGGTAGAGTTCAAAGTAACTCCAGGCACATTTGAAGTTCCCTCTGTAAATTGTTTCAATACCTTATAGGTAGAGTTCAAAGATGGAATTATTTAGTGTATATTGATAGTATGGTAGGATGTTTCAATACCTTATAGGTAGAGTTCAAAGAAGAAAAATGTATTGAAATTAAGCTTATAGGTTCTAAGTTTCAATACCTTATAGGTAGAGTTCAAAGGGATAAATGCTCAAAGCGATATCGCTCTTGCAGTAGGGTTTCAATACCTTATAGGTAGAGTTCAAAGCAATTCTTAATGATCTTTATTCTTGTTTTGATTTCCGTTTCAATACCTTATAGGTAGAGTTCAAAGAAATTTTAGTATTGAAGAAATGAAAGGTTTTTATAAGTTTCAATACCTTATAGGTAGAGTTCAAAGTATAAATTCAACATCATTTGCAGGCAACTCATCGTCGTTTCAATACCTTATAGGTAGAGTTCAAAGAGAAAAAGAATCATACCCTGTCTTTTTCTCTTCATCGTTTCAATACCTTATAGGTAGAGTTCAAAGGGAACTTTCTCATTCTCATTAACAATCGGTATATCGTTTCAATACCTTATAGGTAGAGTTCAAAGCTGACAAGCATGAAATTGAAATTGCAACATTATCAGAGTTTCAATACCTTATAGGTAGAGTTCAAAGTTCAAGAGCAACTCCAGGTGGTAATAATATACCAGTGTTTCAATACCTTATAGGTAGAGTTCAAAGACGAGAAGGAGATGCATACGCATCGGTAGCATACGAGTTTCAATACCTTATAGGTAGAGTTCAAAGGGTTATGCAACAAATTAATCAAATTCAATTACTTAGTTTCAATACCTTATAGGTAGAGTTCAAAGGGCAAAATGAATACAAAAAAAGCTAAGATCAAGAAAGGTTTCAATACCTTATAGGTAGAGTTCAAAGGTACATGGATTTCCATAGAACCAGTTATTAATCCTAAGTTTCAATACCTTATAGGTAGAGTTCAAAGGTTTGTGGTAGTCTGTGTTTGTATTACATGTATGGTGGTTTCAATACCTTATAGGTAGAGTTCAAAGCCCACAAAATCTACTCATTTTCAAATATATTTTATAAGTTTTTGTTTTTTTTTTCAAGTTTTGCTTTATTTTTCCTGTCTCTTATCATAAAAACTTGCATTATCTTATGTCGACAGATTCATTTAGATAAATTTTATATCTTCCTTTTTATCTGCACCAATTACCACCCTTTTTGAATACTGCATTGTCCTGAATTTGTAAATTACTATTGATTCTTCATCTTTCTTTTTTATTATCTTTGTTAGATTATGAACCATTTCCTCATAATTTGCATCACTAATCTCACCTTCAAAAACAGAATTCTGTACCCATTGTAAATATTGTCTGCAGGTTCTTAACATTTTGCCACACCTTTTTTTGTCTACATCATAATATAGGATAATGAACATTTTTCACCACTCCATTACAAAGGGTTTATACTTTTTTTCATTCATCAAATGCTTTTCTAATTTATAAAGTTCCAGCCTGATCAACCTCCTGTAACTGACCTTTTTGTCAAGATTGCCATACTTTATTGTTTGTCCCATTCGTTCTTCAATTTGTTCAAGAAACTTTCTTTTACCTTTTTCATTCAGTAAAATCCCATTCAATTCTTTTTCAAAATCCTTTGCAGAGATTACTTTTTTATTTAATACTGAAAAAATCGTTCTGTCACCTATAACAGGCTTGAATATTTCTGCAACATCAAGATTTAATGTAAATCTTCTAAAGTTGCTTGAATGCAGGAAACCAATTCTTGGATCAAGATGTGTTTGATATATCTCTTTTAAAACAAATGTGTATATCAAAGAATTTGAAAAGCTTATCAAAGCATTTATATAATCTTTAGGAGGTCTTTTATTTCTATATATAAACCTGAAATCTTCATTATCAATAATTATATTAAATGCCTGAAAATAGGTTTGTTTTGTATTTCCTTCCCATGCCATTATTTTTTTTATACTTTCTTCTTTTTCGATCTTTTCAATATTTTTTTCAATCTCTTTTATGTAAGTATCCAGATTCTTTTCTCTTCTGTTATAATATTTGAGAATTCTCAGAGAATTCTTAGCAGCTCCGATTGTAAATTGTTTTGCAATATATATCCGATTTTTTTCATCAATATAGGCTTTTGCCTGATTTAAAATCATAAAACCTGAATTATAGTGTTCTCTTGGATAAAATGTTCCCATATAATAGCCATAATGATTGAAATAAGAGAGCATAATCTCTTTTTGAGTGAGAAACTCAAGGATTTTTTTATTTATATTCACTTCCCCAAATACTAATATCTCTTTTACCTGTTCAACAGGAATAAATTTTTTATTTCCTTCTGCAGTTTCAAAGAACAGGGTATTATCCTTCCTCTTTAAAACCCCACTTGAAAAAATATAAACTGACTCTTTCATATTACTTTTTTTTAACTCCAACAGAAATCATAATAAGAACACTTTTTACAAAACTTTGATTTTTTTACTTCAGGTGCTTTTTCTTTTTTTAGTAAAGCTTGTATTTCCTTTTTTATTGTATCAATTTTTTCAATTTCTATTTTATCCAAAACCACATTTATTATTTTTTTCTCTTTGGGAATTCTGATTTCTCCCTTAAGATTATTTATTTTATATCTTAAATTGTACAAGTAGAATAAAAGCTGAGATTTACTGGCATTAATAGCTCTTGATGATTTTTTAGTCTCTATCAAAATCACTGAGCCATCTTTTTTTCTTACAACATCAATAACATTTGATCCAATTCTTAATTCCTTTTTATCTCTTTTAAAACTTTCCTCTGAAATTAATCTGCCGATTGCTAAAAATTCATTATACTGATCACCTGTAATCTGCCTGCTCATCAGCCACGCCTGCCTCTTACATATATTATATGCTTGAAATATTGATCCCGCAAGCTTAGGTGTATAACTCATCACATAAATAAAAATTCTCTGCTTCCTATAACTTCTTTGAACATTTTTGTGTTTAATCCCTGCTCAATGGAATAGTATTTCTCCCAATTGTCACAATAATAGTAGCCATATTTAATTTCATCTTTTAAAATATCTTTTAATTTCCCATACTTTGTGTAACTATTAAAAATATTAACTGAATAGGGTATCAATTTTTTTCTAAATTCTTTTATTTTAATAAAATTCTGAAAAGATTTTCTGTCATCAAAAAGGGCTTTATAATCTTGCCAAATTTTTTGACCATCATTATCAAATGGAATAAATAATGACAATGTATCACCTTCAATTAAATGAATTTCTCTATTAATCTTCTTAAAAAACAGGTTTGCCATGTCTGAAATATTTCCTTCTGAATTAACAATCCATCTGGTATTATTATTCTTCTTTAATTGCTCAATAATTTTTGAATAAAAATCTTCTATTTTATTATAATCCAAAATGTTTTTACTAAAAAAAGCTGTTTCGAAATCTTTTTCTGTAGTAAGTTTTGATTTTGTATCTCCTTTATAAACAAGATGTACAGACTCGTCTTTAAATACATACAGCTCACATTTATCTTTATAATTATTTCTGTTTATCCTGCCTGCAACCTGAACTAAACTATCTAATGGAGCGTATGCTCTAATTCCAATATCAAAATCAATATCTACTCCTGCTTCTACAGATTGTGTGGAGATGAGTATAATTTTTTCATCTTTTTTTTTACAATTTATAATGATATCCTTTCTTCTTCCATCACTTATGGTTGAATTTAGCAGAAGAACATTATATTCTTTAAATTCTTTTCTGCTATAAATCAAATTATATATCTCTAAAGAATCAATAACTTTGTTTACTACAATGAGTATTTTCTTAAAATCTTTAAAAGTTTTTAATTTTTTAATTATTTTTTCCTTTTCTAATTTTTTATCTTTTCTAATTGAAAAATTCTTATCCGGCTTAATTTCAACTCTATCAAATACTTTATGCTTAAATATTTTATTTTGAATTGATTTCTTTATTAAACTGTAAAACACATCATTCTTTTGCCCCAAAAGTTTATTAATCTCCGGTAATGTAGCACTCATTACAATAAAATAAGTATTTAAGTATTTGCCCAAAGCTTCAAGTGTATTGGCTGTTTCAGTCCAGATACTGTCCCTATAAGCTTGAATTTCATCTATAATAACAATACTATTTGAAAGCTGATGGAAATTATAATTACTGTTTTTGTTATTTCTAAAAATCATATCAAAAAATTTAACATGGCTTAAAAAAAGAACCGGTTTATTAAAAAAAAGATTATCCACATACCTTGAATAAATGTCGTTATTACTATTTTCATTTTCAGTATCTTCTGCAATATAACGAGAATCAAGTCTTGTCAAATTATTTTCACCAATAAAATATTTTAATCTGTCAAAACTCTGTTCAATTAGATTAATAAAAGGGAAAACGTAAAAAAGTTTCTTTATCTCCCTTTTTTCCATTATTTTTATTCCCAGCCTCATAGAAATATTGGTTTTACCACCCCCTGTTGGAATATTAAGGAAAAACACTCTTTTATCTGGTTGTGTATCTAAAGTTTTTCCCAGCTCATCTTCAGTGATTATATTTAAGTGCGACCTCATACTGTTAAGGGCATCAGCTTTTTCATTATTATCTTTAAAATAGATTTCTTCGATATCCATATTTCTTAATGATTTTTTTCTTTCATTTATTCCAGGGTTAAAATTGATAATTTCCCCTTTATTATCCATCATTCTATTGTTATGGAAATTATTAGAAATCGATTTTTTTAATGATTCATCAATAATAAAAAAGTCGAATTCTTCTCCTGTTTCATATTCCATTGTTGCCCAATAATCAGAAGATATAAGGATTGAATGAAATAGCTTGAGTAGTATAAAAAAGGACAAATTTTTTGTTGAAAATATTTTCAAAAGGTCTCTAATTTTTTTTCTATTCCATTGTTTCCAAAAATCCGTACTACAAAGAACATCAATGATTTTGTAATCAATATTTTCTCCTATTAAAAGCAGAATCTCTTTGGTTTCTACTAATCTTTGAGAAAAATTAAAATCCCCAAGATCTTCAAGAATATTATTAAGTTTACCGTGATGTTTAAAAACAGAATAAGTGACTAAAAATAGAATTAAAAATTCTTTACTATTTATTTTTTCGTTCTTTTTTAATTTCAATAGAAAATAAATAATAACTCCAAAACTTTTATCACTATGAGTAGTATTGTTTTTGGCACCATCAAGTTTTCTCTGAAAACTTGATGTTAATTTACCAATATCATGTAAAATTGATATCTTTTTAAATAATCCTATTAATCTATTAATATCAATAGATTTTTCCATATCAATATTAGATAACAGTTTAGAATAAATATTTTCTATTTCATATAATTCTGTTATTTTTTGGTAATATTTTAAAGTTCTGTGACAATGAGTAGAAAAATTCTCTTTATTTCCATCAGATTTTGAATGAGCATAACCTTCTATTTCGTCCAAATTAATATCAAATAAACTGCACATTTAATTTTTCTCCTCCATTATTAGATATTAACTGATAAATATTACTTGTTTCTAGATTAGCAACCGTAATTATCCTCTGGGTTAATATAAAAATGTCTTTTTTATAAAATCCCTTCTCATCGAAATCATAGGGTAAATATTCATATACTGTATATCCATCATTTGATTCAGGATTAAAGGGATCAAAATCATCAAAAGAATATTGTTTTATCTCAATATCTTTTTTTTCACCATCCTTTTTTTCTCCGATCCTTACAAGGCTATGTATATTGAGAGTATTCTCCGAAATATTATCACAGGAGTATTCCTGGTAATTATCATAGTAAGCAAAAAATTCATTTTTACCAAAGTACAGAGGATATTCGGTTTCACCGTTTTTTATTTTTCCCCTTAACTTCCTAAATTCCTCAGAATCATTATCCAAGATGAATATGGTATACTTTATCTCAGGTTCTCCAACTAAAACCTGTTCTTTTACTTGCCAGGTTTGCCCAATATTGGCACTATTTATAGAAGCTAAACCTGAAGCGTTGTTGAAACATACGATTACTTTTTTTAAAGGTTTGATATAATTCGGTTTTATTGCAATTTTTAGATTTTTCAATTTATTATAAAATTCTGGATGTTTACAAGTGCCACTTTTAGCATACCCTGTTAAGCCAATAATTGCTCCTAGAATACCAAGTAAAGATGGTTTGTGAATGAAGTTGTAGCTAATATAAACCATATCATTTGCATCATTTTTCTTAAAAAGTGCAAAATCACCTGCAAGGTCAAATGAAAATACCATCATTAATTATTCTCCATTTATAAATCAGTGATTTTCCCAACTACATTCTCAACAGTTGTGATATTTTTATTGAAAAATATCTCTATATTATCTTCATTTATTTTATAATCTCCCAAAACTTCTTTAACCTTTGAAAGGTCAATGACAACGGTTTCATTATCTTTCTTTATTTTAACAAGATTTTTCATAGAGGGTAATTGCAATTTTGAATCATCAGGAAGAGTTATAAAAAATAATAGTATATCTTCTGATCCTATTTTTGAAGCTGTATTGAGGTTGGTAACAGAATACTTTAAAGCTTCCTTTAAAATTTTTATATCAGAAACAGTGATTTTCATTTTCTTCTGAATTTCTGGTTCTGTCTCATAATGATTCGTAATGTTTACCGGATTAATGACAAAGTCATAGACATAATAAATTTCCTTTCCCTTAGTCTCATTACCGATTGTAGCACTTTTATCAGTGGCTTCTTTTGCGTATGGTGAGAGAATATCGTTTGTAAAAACTATATTTTCTTTAAATCTATTTACCCCATAACTTATTTGAACGGGACCTGTAAGCGAGATATTTTTGTTATCTTCTTTGTTTTTAGATTTCATAGCAAAGGTTATTCCAAATAATCTTGTATCAATACACCTCGAAAATACATCAATTGGTTTTTCGCCATCTTTTACAACATTTTTATATCTGCCTTCTAAAGTATTAGGAGTGTATTCCCCATCTTTTTCTTTATAAGTTCTCCATACAAAAACATTTTTTCCGTTATCAACCCAGTATTTTCTAATGGCATATTTTAACGCTTTATCAGTAGCATAAATTGTCCCATTTTCATCTGGGAGTCTTCTGGGAGAGCCAGTAAAGTCAGCATTAAAATTGCTATTCTCACTTTTGATTATCAAAAAACCATAACATCTGTTTTTAAATTCACACATTGTTTATTCCTCCTCTTTTTTATAAAAAATATTTTCATTACTGTTAAAGTAGCCAGCATAAAAGAGAATTTTAAGATCTTTTGAGAATTTTTCATCTCTATTATCATAAAGAAAACTCCACAACTCAGAGAATTTCTCATTAAACTTGGGAAAGTGCATTGAAACAGCATGTTTATAAGTTTTAAACAACTCTTCAATTTTTTCACCCAAAACCTTATAACTTGACATATTAAGAAATGGTTCAACAAGTCCGTGAGTTTTATTATCTGATTTTGATTGACTTAATAGATAATATGTAATCTGACCAGCAAAATAAGCAAAACTCTCTTTGTCAATTATTTTTCCAGATTCTTTTATCCGGTTAATTGTTTGCATGATACCTCCTTTAAAAATTTTATCTAACTCTAATAATTTATTTAATGTTTCTTTTATAGATTTCGTTATGTATATTTTGTCTTCTCTACTTGAATTCAATTTTAATTGAATTCTCAAGACATCTAAAAATAAATTTTGCAATATATAACTATTTATCCCCATATATTTTGCTCTATAAAAAAAATCAAAAAATTGTTGTCGATATTTATAAATAAGAGTATTTATATCCTCTCTTTTTGTGTCAATCTGTTGAGAAAAATAATTGTACACTAATTTATTACCAAAGAAATATCTATTTATTGTAGATTCTATTTGGAATATATTCAATCCTGACAATGAATACCTAAAACCAGTTATATAATCTATTGATAAGATATCACCTTTATAAACAATTAGGTAAAAATCCAGCTCATCCTGGCTAGTGTTTTGATAAATATTATTAAATATTTCCTTAAATGTAAGTTTCTCCAGATCATCTGATTCTTTAAAAAGAGAGATAACATAGCTACGATTATTGCTATGTATAAATAAGGGGAATAAAGTAACTCTTAATTTATTAAGAAAAAATTCTTGAAATTTGTATAAATGCAAAGAACAATTACCGCAAATATCAATTTTGTGTTTTGAATATCTATGTTGATGTTGTAAGTATAGTTTACCTCCATCAAGATTGTTGAAAGCATTTGAGACCCACAATCCAATATTTTTTTTATGGCAAATAGGGCAATTGCCCTTTGGATAGCCTAATTTTTTATTTGGAGGTTCTTCTTTAAATACTTTTTTTGCTAAATATTTATCGTACCAGTCCTTATAATAATTAACAATGGTGTAATATTTTTCAGGAAGTTTAAAGACAATAAACATTGAATTTACTTGAATTACGTCCTCTTTTTTCTTCTTATCGAGAACAGTAAAAGCATTTTTAAATTGTTCGATTTTTCCCCATAATTTATCTAATACTTCTCCCTTAGAGAATCGTTCAAACAGTTCACTATATTTATTTTTTTTCTCTTCATCCAGATCATTAGGTATTCCTTTTGTAAAATTTACCTTTCTGTAAGTGTCTTTAATTTTTTGTTTAAATCCTTCATTGCAAAAAAACAAGTCACCTTTAAATTTTTCAACCTCATTTTTTATTTCAATATTACCTTGCTTAAATTTCCCTTCGAAAACAAGAATACTGTAAGAATTTGTCCCTTTGTTTGATCCAATACTTTTCCCTCCTTTAGCATCATTAGAAGGTTTTTTTGTATATAAGGTTAAATTCAATAAAATATTTTTCCAAGCTTGAGATTGTTCAGATAATTTGGAAAATTTTAAGTCAGTATTTTCAATAGGGTTTATTTGAATTCTCTTGTCCCCCTTTTCCCCATTAAGAATGCAAATACATTCTTCTTCAATAACATCTTTAAAAACAAAATGGATCTTTTCCAGATCAAAATCAGAAAGGTCATCTTTAACAGGAATAACCATTATCGGTTTATCAATTTTTCTTTGACTCTCAAGAATCCGTTCATAAATCCCTGACGTTTCTAATTCTTTTGAAAAGTTAACAATTTCTTTAAGCAATTAATTTCTCCTTTATCCTGTTAATATCTTCTTTATCTAAAACACTACCAATCTTCCATAACTTATATGCTAAACTCATTTTTGCCTCGTATTTTTATTTACTTTCTTAATCATCATGATTTTTCACTTGTGACTTGCTACTTTCAACTTGTGGCTTTTTTTCATGCATAACTTCGAACATTCCGAAACCTGCACTGTTGCGGCTGCCAAGTCCTGCTGAATATGCAAATTTTAAGAACTCCAATTCTCCATTCAATTGATAATACCCCTTCCAGCCTTTTATCAATGTTCTTCGATCCTTATTTGTACCAAAATATTGAATTTTCTCATATTTATTCCCAGTGAATAAAGGTTCTATTGATATGTTGAATGTACATTCCTTATTAAAAAGAGATTGCCATTTTTTTTTCAAATTTGCATTTATAAGTTCTTTAAATTCTTTATCAAAAGGTGTGTAATAATGGGTTAGTTTTTTTCCGTTTTCCTTTTTTAAAGTCGAATGAACCTCAATAGGGGTAATTGCTCTCATCTTTATACTATTTTTTGAAATTTCAGGATTTTTTAATACATTAACTGAATTAATATATGCTTTTTGGCTGTTTATCTGGACAAAATTCTGTTTAATAAAATTTGTTGCAAATTGTTCAATAAGCCAGTCTACTGGAGAGGAAAAATAAAAGCTTATATTCTGGGGGAAAGTAAAGGTTTTATTTATTTTATCAAAACGGGCTCTTTCAAGAAATGGAGAGAAAGAAAACATCTTAAATTTTCTTTTCTCATATGCAAATCCAGTATTGTGAAGCCATTTTGCTGTGTTTTTATCAAAAAAATTATATATTAATCCTTGAATAATGGAATTATAGCCAGTTGGCAAAGTGATCTTATTTTCAGAGATAAGTTCAATCTTGATACGCAAAATAATTTCCTTAATGGATATACATATTATATAGTATATAAAAGAAAATAAATCAAGAAATTTCTTAAGATTTTTTTATATATAATTTTTTATTTTTACCTTAATATAAATTTATAAAAATATTCATATTGGTTATAAAGAAATCATAAAACCAAATTATTTTTTTGTCAAGAAAAAGTTAATTAAAAAGGAGTTAGGAAGTAGGATTTGGGATTTAGGGGTTGGGATTTGGTATCTAGGATTTGGGGACTGGGATTTGGTAAAAAAAGCTGAACGCTTCTTTTTTTAACTTAGAACTCAAAACTTAAAACTTAGAACTGCCTCTGGGCAGGGATAAACCCGGCCCCTACAACCTCTTGCCTCTAACCAAGATTTTGTTCTTTTTACTTTTGCCTTTTTACTTTTTACTTGATTAGCTTGTTCAATTGTTTTAATATAATCTTTTAAAAATGATAAAAAAACTTGCGATTTTTTGTATGATTTTTGTTCTGTTAAGCTTCTCTTTAGAATCCTTAGATCAAGAGCACTCTTTTTTCTGGACAATTAAAATGGAGATATCAGTTTCAGGTAAGTATAAAAGTTCTAATAATGATCTAATGTTTTCCGGAAAATATTCCTTTAGTATAATATGTAAAGCTAACATAGAAAGGGACAATGGTGATTATATTTGTTACAAGGGACATAATAAATTATCTAATATTGAATGGAACGAAATGATTGGAAAACAATTTTCAAATGATAAAGAGCAGGATATATCTGAAAAAATCAAACCTCAATTAAAGTTAAATTACATAGTAAGAGAAAATGGTTATATTTGCTTTAATTTTGAAATATCTTCAGTCTGGGGTCCTTATCAAGCTCAAAATTTTTCAAGAAGAATACTACTTCCAAGAAGTGCTGAAAATGAAATTGTCTCTCCTAAAATAAAATATAAAAAATATATAATTAGCGGTTCAAATAAAATCGAATTATTAGATAGTAATATATATATAAAGAATAAACTTCAAAAAAAATTTAAATGGAAATGGGCGAAAAAAGAACCAACATGGGAGAATCAACATACAGTTAATTTAAAGCTGTATGTAGAAAGATTCAATAAATAAAAGAGATATAAAATGATACAATGGAAATCTCTTATTTTTTCTTTAAATTTTTTATATTCCCAGGAAGTAATTCAAAACCTTTTCCATAAACCTGATTAACATCTTGAATTATTACAAAGGCTTTTTCATCAACTCTGCCTATAGTTCTTCTTATTTCAGGAATTCTTTTTTTTGGTAAAACTGAAGTTAGCATAAATCTCTCTATGCCTGTATATCCTCCAACTCCTTTAAATATAGTTAATCCTCTATTTAGATTTGAAAAAATTGCTTTTTTCATTTTTTCAGGATAGTCAGTCACAATCATAATCCTCTGATTAGCCCTCAATCCATTAAGAACCATATCAATGGCCTTAACTTCTATATATAAAAAAATCAGTGAATACATAATATTCCTTAATGGAATAAAGGTAATTGCAGCTATTAATAGTACAAGAAAGTCAATTACAATAAGGGTTCTTCCTATTGGTATTTTTTTTAATTTCCATAGTACCTGTGCCATAGCATCTGCACCTCCTGTGGAACCCCCCAAAAAATAGATAATTCCCAAACCAAATCCAACAACTGCTCCACCATAAAATGATGCCAATAATATATCATTCTTACTTAAATTAATACTAATATCTAGAATTGAAAATAGATCAATTAGAATATTTAGTACTATAGTAGCATATATCGACTTCGCTCCAAATTTTTTGCCAAGAATTTTAGTTGCTATAATAAAAACAATCCCAGTCATCAAAAGTGATGAAAGCCCCACAATTGGTAAACCTGTCAAACGTTTGATAATTATTCCAATTCCAGTAACACCACCAGCCACCATATCCCACGGTAAAATAAATACTACATAACCAATTGCAGATATGATAGCTCCTAAAGTAATTAATAGCCAAGACCATATTTCTTTATTTAAGATTCTGCTAATTTTCATTATATCTCCAATATTTTTTAATAAAAGTTAAGAAATATAAAATTTATTTATCGAAAATGAGCTGTCTGTTTTTTACAACAACCTCACCGGATTTGATTATAGTATGAATCGGATTAATACCTAAATGATAGGCAAGGTAACTATAATCAGGAATATCCATTAAGAGGAGGTCCATTTTTTTCCCAATTGATATAGACCCAACTTTATCCTGCCTGTTTATTGCATATGCAGCATTTATAGTTACTGTATTTATTGCCTCTTCTATTGTAAGCCCCATTTGAAAAACCCCAAGTAATAAAATAAATAATTGGGATGAAACCATTGAACTTCCAGGATTAAAATCAGTTCCAAGAGCAACTATTCCATTTTTGTCAATAACCTCTCTTGCAGGCGCATATTTTCCAAGTTTTAAAAAAAATGAAACCCCAGGAAGAAAAACACATGCTGTATCAGATGAAGAGATTGTTTCAATCTCTTCGGAAGTCATTGCTATCAAATGTTCTGCTGATACTGCTTTTTTTTTGACAGCAAGTAATGCTGCATTATTTGAATAGAATTCATCTGAGTGAATTTTAATCCTAAAACCTAACTCCTGAACTTTATCAATATAATACTCTGCATCCTCATATGAAAAATAGCCTTTCTCACAAAAAATATCAACAAATTCAGCAAGCTCTCTTTTTTTTACTTCTGGAATAACCTCTTTGATTAAAAAATCAAGGAATTCTCTATTTCTACCTTTATACTCTTCTGGAATCTCATGAGCTCCAAGAAAAGTTGGTACGATTTCAACAGGATGAAATGAGTTGAGAGCTCTTAATACTTCAAGTTGTTTTAATTCTGATTCTTTATCAAGGCCATACCCACTCTTTGCTTCAATAGTTGTAGTACCTGATAAAAGAATTTGATTAAGTCTCTTTTCACTCTGATCAATCAATTCATTATAGCTTATATCTCTTGTCTTTCTTACAGTCCCCTTTATACCTCCACCCTTTTCTGCAATTTGTTGATAACTAACACCCTGAAGCTTTAATCTAAATTCATCCTGTCTTGTGCCAGCAAAGGGAAGATGAGTATGCGGATCAACAAACCCTGGAAATACTACAAAATCGGAACCATCAACTACAATTGCATCGTTTGATAATTTACAACTCTTTTCAAAATCATCTTCATAACCAATAAAGGCTATAATTTCCCCAATTGCACCCAGCCAAACATTTCTGGAAACCTTTATTGAATTCAATTCTTTTCCTCTTACAACATGATCATTAGATGGATTAACTAATTCTTTAATGTTTTTTATTAAAAGATCTATTTCAATCATTTTTTTTCTGTTACTTTAGGCCTTTGAAATGATGGTACATCAAGTATGTCATCAAAATCTTCCGGGTTAGGAGCCATGCTTGGTAAATTATTTTCATTTAAGTAATCTTTCCCAATATTTGTTAAATCAACAGAATCTTCTTTAGCTTTAAATAAATATTGATTTTCTGTTTTAGTTCTTAAATATTTATCATCTTTTTTAGCAAAACCCTTTTTATGAGTTAAATTTTCAGAAGGATGATCACTCTCAAATAAAGTATCAACAAAAGGCTGATATCTTGTGTCAAACTTAGTGTTAACCTTTTTTGAAGTTTGCTTAAAACCAGTTGCAATGACTGTTACTCTTAAAACATCTTTAAGACTTTCATCATCAACAATACCAAATTTTATTTTTGCTTTAGGAGAGCAACTTGATTTTATAATATCTGAAATAATTCCAATCTCTTTTATAGTTAAACTGGAAGAAGCTGTTATATTATAAAGCAGGCCTGTAGCTCCATTTAGAGAAACATTGTCTAAAAGAGGTGATGTTAATGCTCTATGAGTTGCCTCTTCGGATCTGTTCTCACCCTTTGCTTCACCAGTTCCCATAAGAGTTAAACCTTTTTCACACATAGCAGCTCTTACATCAGCAAAATCAACATTTTGATACCCTGCATTGCTAATAATATCCGAGATCCCTTTCACTCCTTTAAGTAAGATCTCATCAACTTTTCTATATGCTTCTTTATATGGAATATCCGCATCTTCCAATTCAAAAAGCTTCTGATTTGGAATAACAATAACTGCATCAACACTCTCTGTTAAATTTCCTATTCCATTCATAGCAACATCCATTCGTAAATTACCTTCAAAATCAAATGGTTTGGTTACAACTGCTACTGTAAGAATTCCCATAGAAGAAGAATGATTTGCAATTACTTGAGAAGCTCCTGTGCCTGTTCCTCCGCCCATACCTGCTGTAAGAAACACCATATTTGATCCTTCAAGAATATTAATTATCTGATCTGTGCTTTCAAGAGCAGCTTGCATCCCAATTTCAGAATCAGAGCCTGCACCAAGTCCCTTTGTTAATTTTTCTCCAATCTGAAGTGTTAAAGCAGGTGCCCTCACATTTGAAAGATCCTGAATGTCTGTATTTACTGCAACAAATTCAACACCTTTCAAACCCTCTTCAATCATTCTATTAATTGCATTACCACCAGCTCCACCAATTCCTATTACTTTTAAAACGGCTCCTTTTTTTTTATCTTCCGCAAATTTTATTTTTATTTCTTGTTTCATTTTACCTCCTAAAAGCCAATCCATTTTTTAAATCTTACAATTAATCCTTCAGGCTTGTTTTTTATTACACCTCTATTTTTCATATCTAAAAGACCATACTTTAAAAGCCCAACAGAAGAAGCAAAATCAGGGCTGCTTACCTTATCAATTAACCCACCTACTCCAATTGAAGTTCCCACTCGAATTGGAACAGAAAAAATTTCATCAGCAACTTCAAGTATTCCATCAAGAGAAGCAGAACCTCCAGTAAGTACAATTCCAGCATTAATCTTATGCTCAAGTGCATTATTTACCAATTCCATTTTAATCATTTCAAATATTTCTTCTGCTCTGGGCTTTAAAATATCTGAAAGTAGAGAAACTGATATCATCCTCTTTTTTTTACCTCCAACACTTGGAATTTCAATATTCTGATTATGCAAATCAGAATCAATACCACATCCATATCTTCGTTTTATAATTTCTGCTTTGTCAATTGGCGTTCTTATTCCAATAGCCAGATCATTTGTGAAATTATAACCACCAACAGGAAATGTTTTAGCATAACTTAAAGCTCCTTTTTCAAAAACAGAAAAATCAGTTGTTCCGCCTCCAATATCTATCAATGCAACTCCTAGTTCTTTCTCATCGGTAGTTAATACAGCTTCAGCAGTAGCAATATGAGATAAAATTATCTTAATCACATCAATTTTAGCCTTTTTTAAACAAATCAAAAGATTTTTAATAGAAGACTTTTTGGATGTTACAACAACAACATTAACATCAAGTTTATTACCAACCATGCCTATTGGGTTTTTAATATCTTCTTGAGAATCAACAAAGAATTCCTGGGTCAAAACATGCAGCGTTTCTCTATCCTGAGGCAATAACATACCACTGCCATGTGTTACCGCCCTTTCAACATCATCTGTTGTGATTTCACCATTTCTTCCTGAAACATTAACGCTCCCCTTCCCGCATCTTGTTTCAATATTACTTCCAGCTATATTAACATAGGCAGACTCAATCTCAAGACCTGCTGTTAATTCAGCTTCTTTTACAGATTTTTTAATATCTTCAACAGTTATGTTCATATCAACAATCACACCTTTTCTTATTCCATGTGAATCTGCTAATCCATAGCCAATAATCTCAAGTTCATCTTTTCCATCTTCATTTTTTACCTGACCTATAACTGTACATATCTTTTTACTACCAATATCTATACCAACAAGACAATTATTCTTCATCTTAATTAATTACCCCCCTTCATATTCAAAATAAAACCTATCTTTAAATCTAAGATCAACATATTTGATCTTATTCTTTTTTAATGGAATGATATTTTTTAATCTTAAAAAATAATTTATCTTCCTTGCAAAGTCTTCTTCACCAGGATAAAAAATTTCATTTATACCTTTGAGCTTTAACTTAATTCCATAAGGTTTTACAAAACTTATATAATCAACTAAATCTTGAATTTTAGTTAATTCGGAAAGATACGCATAGATCTTCTCAAACTCTTCTTTTTTTAAATCCTTAATCGTTATTAAGCCCTTTTGCTTTTCTGATTTTTCATACAACACAATACCATGTCTATCAATTATATTGTATTTTCCTCCAGATCTAAACTGAAAAAATGCTTTTCGTAATACAAATTTTATTACAATTGTTGAAGGTAGAACACGACTTAAAGAAACATCTTCAACTATCCTGAGCTTTAACAATTCTCTTCTTAAATCAGTAAAATTAAGCATTAAAATATTTCCATTATAATTTTTTAATATCTTTTCCAGGTTCTTAAATTCAATTTTAGGACTATTCATTAATTTGAAAGATTTAATATCTAACTTATCCCACCTTAATAAAAAGTGAGATGCTTTTAATGCTGAAAAACCTACAAGAAACAATAAAACAATTATAAAGAATAAATGAATTCCCTTTAATTTTATTGTTTTAATCTTCTTTTTTCTATTTAAAGTTCTGTTATTATACCTTCTCAAAAATTCTGCCTCTCCCTTTAAACCAATACTGGCGATTCCTCTCATCAACTATTCTCCTTCATAATCTTAGCAAACTGATGTGCAGCATGTGTTAGATCTCCAGCAGATAAAAATATAACAGCATCTCCTTTTTTTACTTCCACCTTCAAATAATCAATTATAGATTTAAAATCCTCAATATATATTACATCCTTGAATCCGTATGCTTTGATTTTTTCAGCCAATATTTCTCCACTAACATTCTCGATTTTTCCCTGATTAGCAGCATACACTTTTGAAATCACCAATTTATCAACGCCCCCAAACGAAGAAACAAATTCATCCATTAAAATTTCTAACCTTGTAAATCTGTGAGGTTGGAAAACAGCAATAACTCTTTTAAAATCTCCATTTCTTACAGTTTCAATCGTAACTTTTATTTCAGTTGGGTGATGTGCATAATCATCTATAACAACATAATTTTTATTATAAAGTAATACCTGGAAACGCCTTTCAGGTAAATAAAATCTTTTTAAGCCCTGTTTTATTAAAGGAATATCAATACCAATCTCAATAGACGCTGCTATAGATGCCAATGCATTAAATACATTGTGAAATCCACCTATATTTAATTCAAGCCTTCCACGATTCCTGTTTCTAATTATTAAATCAAAACTAGCTTTAAAAGCTGAACCCTCGATTTTTTCAGCTCTCACAATTGACTCTTTTGATAAACCAAATGTTATAACTCTCTTATTTAAAAATGGGATCATTTTTTTTGAATTTTCACACTCAAGGTTTAAAACAACTGAACCATAAAAAGGAACCCTATTGCCAAATTTAATAAATGATTCTATTAAATTCTCTTGAGTCCCATAATAATCAAGGTGATCATCCTCTATATTGGTTATTACAGAAATGGTTGGGAATAAGCTTAAGAAACTACCATCGGATTCATCAGCTTCAGCAACCAGGTAATCTGACTTTCCCAATTTTGCTCCACTTTCCTCAACATTCAACCTTCCACCAACAACAAAGGTGGGATCTTTTTTTGCTTCATTAAGTATGCATGCAATCATAGAGGTTGTAGTTGTTTTTCCATGAGTACCAGCAATTGCAATTGAAAATTTCATCCTCATTAATTCAGCTAGCATTTCAGCTCGTGATATAACCGGGATTTTTCTTTTTAAAGCCTCTTGAACTTCAACATTATCTTTATTTATTGCACTTGAATAAACAAGTGTCTCAATGTTTTTTATATTATCTTTGTTATGACCAAGATAAACCTTTACTCCCATTTTTTTCAATCTTTTTACTATATCATTCTCTGCAATATCTGAACCAGATATGTTAAATCCCATATTATGCAACACCTCTGCAATGCCAGACATACCTGCGCCACCTATTCCAGTAAAATAAATTCTCTTAACTCTACTATACTTAATCATTTAAAAGCACCATTTTGCGATGTTTTGAAATGTTTATAATAATCCCTGATATAATAAGTGTTGCAATTAAAGAACTCCCACCTATTGATATAAATGGAAGCGGGAACCCTTTTGCAGGAAAAATCACAATAGCTACTGAAATATGTAACATTGCTTGAGAAACAACTAAAAAGGTTAAACCTATAACGAGTAAATAGGTGTGTTTATTACCTGAATGTTTTGCAATATTTATTCCTCTAACAAAAAAGAAGAAAAATAATGAAACCACCAATAAAGACCCAATCAAACCAGCCTCTTCAGCAATAATTGAAAAAATAAAGTCAGAATAAGCATAAGGTAAGAAATATAATTTTTGAGTAGAATTACCAAGACCCTGGCCAAAAATCCCCCCACAACCAATTGCATATAATGAATGAATTGGTTGGAAATTAAATGTAGATTGGTATTTCTCAGGACTTAAAAAAGCTAAGATTCTACTCATTCTAACAGGGCTTAGCTTTATTATCATATAAATAAATGGAAACAATAACAGAGATCCATATATAAAATATTTTATTTTTAATCCTGCAACAAATAATATAACTATAGTTATTGCTAATATAAGAAAAAAATTTCCATAGTCAGGCTCTTTTAACATTAAAAGCTCAACTATAAAAAATGGTATTAATAAAAACAACATTTTTTTTAAATTATTCACATTAACATCTTTTCTTCCAAAAATATAAGAGAGGTACAATACAATTGATATTTTTGCAAACTCTGAGGGTTGAATTGAAAAACCAGCAAATCTAATCCATCTATAACTGTTATTTATCTTCCCAGAGAAAAAAACCATTATAAGAGCAACTAAAGATAAAAATAGTACTAAAGAAATAAATTTTATATCCAGATATATCGGATGTTTTAAAAATGAAATAAATAGAAAAATTATTAACCCAAGACACAACCACATCAATTGTCTTTTTAAAAAATAAAAGCTATCATCATATTTTTCCTTTGCCAACAACATTGTTGAGTTGTAAGCCATAATCAAACCAATTAATGATAAAAGAATAATTACAGATATTAAAAATTTATCAACTCCTATATTTTTAACCATTTTTAACCCTATCTCTTAACAAAATTACCTCTTTTTTAAAAACCTCTCCTCTATGTTCAAAATTATCAAACATATCAAAACTTGCACATCCAGGTGCAAGAAGAACCTTTCCACCCTTTTCCTTTAATAAATTATATCCTCTTATCACAGCCTCATTAAAATCCTCAACAAAATTCAGTTTTTCCTTAATATTGATCAATTGATTATAAATTGTATGTGCAGCACTACCTATAAGAAAAACTTTATAAACTCTCTTCTTAATTGAATTTTCAAGTAATTTAAAATCACCCCCTTTATCTTTGTTTCCTAAAATAAGAATCATATTTTCATCAATACTATTTATGGATTTCAAAGTTGCGTCAATATTAGTTGCTTTTGAATCATTAATAAACTCAACCTTTCCAATTTTCCCCAAGGACTCCATGCGATGAGCAAGCCCTTTAAAATCCTTAATACTCTTTTGAATATTTTCAGGTTTTATTCCCATTATTCTTGCAGCAATCACAGAACTCAGAATATTTTCAAGATTATGAATACCTTTTAATGGAACTCTATCCAAAGAAACTCTATCTTCTTTACTCATAAAATCCAGATGTATATAATTATCTCTAACAAATGCTCCATCCTCTAATACTTCTTTGATAGAAAAGAATACTTTTTTTGCTTCATATAATCTATATCTATAATTCCTGATCAAATGATCATTATAATTCAAAATCATATAATCATTTTCTTTCTGATTTCCAAAAATGTTCAATTTTGTAGAAAAATAATCTTCCATACATGAATATCTATCAAGATGATCTGGCGTTACATTTAACAATATAGCTATATATGGTCTAAAACCAACAATCTCCTCAAGCTGGAAGCTGGAAACCTCTAAAACTACAACAGAATCATTTGAAATATCATTAATTTGAGATATAAATGGAATTCCAATATTTCCTGCAAGAACACTTTTTACTCCATTATTCTTTAAAATATGATGGATTAAACTAACTGTTGTTGATTTGCCATTAGTTCCTGTAACAGCAATTATTTTTGAATTAATAAATGTTGAAGCAAACTCAATTTCAGAAACAATCTTAACCTTTTCTCGAATCTTATTAAACCTTTCTGTTCTCGCATTAATGCCTGGGCTTAATATTATCAGATCCATTTCCTCAAGTTTTGAAAAATCATCCCCTTTAATTAAAAAGGTTATACCTTTTTTTATATAATTTTCCTTACTTTTAACTTCATTTATTACGCTATCATTGTATAAAAAAATATTTTTAAAGATTCCTTTTTCAATCAAAAAATCAAGCAAAGCCTTACCAGTCTTTCCAAATCCAACAACTCCAACTCTTTCTTTCAGGTTAAATCTACTTTTAAATTTTACCATAATTTTTTTCTCTTAAAAATTTATTAACAATCTCATAATCATCAAAATGAATAACTCTGTCCTTAAATATTTGATAATCTTCATGACCCTTACCTGCAATCACAACACAATCACCTTTTTCTGCTATGCTTAAGGCTTTTCGAATTGCTTTTTCCCTTTCAACTTCAATTTGAAAATTAACAAAATCTTTATCAAACCCTTTTATAATATCTTCTATAATTTTTTTTGGTTCTTCATTGCGCGGATTATCACTTGTAACAACAACAAAATCAGCATTTTTTGATGCAGCTTTTCCCATTCTTGACCTCTTTGTCTTATCTCTTGAACCACCAGCCCCAAAAACAAGGATCACTCTCTTAGACACGATTTCTCCCAAAGATTTAAGAAGTGTCTCAAGAGCATTGTCTGTATGAGCATAATCTATTAAAACTGAGAAATTGTTCTTATAAGTAAAATCCAATCTGCCTCTTACAGGTTTAAAATCTTTAATTGCAGAGCGAATACTGTCAAACGAAATTCCTGAAATTAATGCAGAACTTATTGCACCTAATAAATTACTCAAATTAACTCTACCAATTAGCAAACTTTCAATTTCAATTTCACCTTTTGGAGTCTGAACAATAGCTTTAATTCCACTTAATGAAAATCTATATTTTATAGGTTTAATATCAGCATTATTTGAAAAGCCATAGGTTAAATATTTACAATTTAATTCATCAATTATTTTAAATGAATGAGAGTCATCAATGTTGACAATTGCCCAATTATTAGAAGTCAAATTTCTAAAAAGCTTTAATTTTGATTCAAAATAATCTTCCATTGATTTGTGGAAATCAAGATGATCACCTGAAAATGAAGTAAAGATACATTGAGAGAAATTTATATCATCAACTCTATTTAATTTAAGAGCAGCAGAAGATACCTCAATTACAACATTTTTGCATCCCAAAGCTTCTACTTCTGATAAGAAATTAAAGATATCAGGGGATTCAGGGGTTGTTAATTCAATTTTTCTAAAAATATCTTCATAACTCATTCCCAGGGTTCCAATTTTTGCAGTTTTTTCATGTTTATTAAGAATAGCATTAATAATTGAAGTCACAGTGGTTTTCCCATTTGTTCCAGTAACACCTATAATATTCATTCTTTCTGAAGGATTATTGTAAAATCTTGAAGCTATCTGGCTGAGAGCCTTTCTATCATTTTTAACTTGAACCCATGTGATGTTTTTATTTTTTTTATAAGGTTTATTTTGTGAAATAATCGAGTTAGCCCCTTTATTAATAGCTTCTTCCAAATAGTTTAACCCCTCATTTTTAAATCCTTTTATTGCAATAAAACAATTGTTTTCTTTAATCTTTCTTGAGTCAAAACTAATCCCAGAAATATTTTTGTTTAGGTCACCAGTATAAGCTAATATATCTACACTCTTTAGTAAATCTCTCAGAAGTATCATATTCTTATTTCATTCCTTTTATCAAGCTCTGGGAAAATATTTAAATAAATTAACAACCTCTTTGTAATCCTTTTAAAAAGAGGGGCTGCAACTTCACCTCCATAATATTTACCTTTTGGTTCATCAATAACAATAAACATGGTTATTCTCGGATCTTGAGCTGGGAAAAAACCACCAAACGAAGAAACATAACAGTCTTCATATCTTCCATTTTTAAGCTTCTTTGCAGTTCCTGTTTTCCCTGCTATGTCAATTCCTTCTATTTTTGCTTGTTTTCCTGTACCTGTATTAACAACTTCAATCATTATAGACGTCATAATATGTCTTGTTGAAGAAGATAATATTTTAACCTTTCTTACCTCTGGCAAAACAATTCTATCAACACCTTTTAATATATTCGGTTTAATTAAATATCCCCCAGAAGCAATAACATTAAAAGCTCTTACCATCTGAATCGGTGTAACAGCAATTTCATAACCAAAAGATAGGAATGCAACTGAAATATTACTCCATCTTTTTAATGAATTTAGAATACCATACTCTTCAGCAGGTAGATTAATACCGGTTTTACTTCCAAACCCAAAACTTTTTAATGTTCTATAATACTTCTCTTTTCCAAGCCTTAAACCTATCCTTGCAGCACCTATATTGCTTGAGTTAATTATAATTTTTTCAAATGTTAATTTGTCATAAGGATGAACATCATAAATTGTCCTGTTTTTTATATGAAATATCCCATTATAACAATTAAAAACTTGTTGAGGATAACAGACTCCATTTTCCAATGCAGAAGATGCAAGAACTATTTTAAAGGTAGAACCAGGGTCATAAAGAAAAGAAACCGCTGCGTTTTTTAAGACTCTTTGGGATGTATATTTTATTCTTGAAGGATCATAAAAAGGATAACTAGCCATTGCCAATATTGAACTATCTCTAGAATTCATGACAATAACAGATCCTCTTTTTGCTCGAAATTTTTCTACTGTCCTCTTTAATTCCTTTTCAACGAAAAATTGAACTGAAGAATCAATTGAAAGAAAAATATCTTTTCCTGCAACAGGTTGTTTTAAATATTCTATCTCAAATATCTTTCCTCTTGCATCAATTAAAACCTTTACCTTACCCCCTTTCCCCCTTATGAGAGAGTCAACTGAATATTCAATACCACATAATCCCTGTTCATCAACTCCAACACCACCAAGAGCATGAGCTGCCAAAGTTTTTTGAGGATATATCCTTTTATACTCATCAACAAAACCCAATGTTGATTTAGAGCTTAAATCATTTTTTATTTTTTTTAATTTTTTATATTCTCTATCTTCTAATTTTCTTTTTATCCAGATAAACTTTCTATCTTTATTTATTCTCTTTTTGATATTTTTTCTTTCTCCATTAGTAAGGCTGATTTTTTTACTCAAGAGTCTATATATTTTCATAGACTCTTTTTTATCTTTGTTACTTAAAAAAGCAGATTTTGTTTTTATTGAAATTGCAAGTACATCTCCATTACAATCATAGATAGTTCCCCTTTTGGGATGGAGAGAGAAAATCCTGTTACATTGAGATTTAACTTTTGAAATATACTTGGTATAATCAAATACCTGAATTTTAACAAGTTTATAAACAATAAATAAAACCCAAATAGAAAATACAATAAATAAGATAAAAGCTCTATTCCTTTCTTTTTTGTTTATTTTTATCATTTATTTTCAAATACTTTTATAAACTGATCTGATCTTGGATATTGGTAATTTAATCGTTTTTTTACAATTTCTTCTACCCTTTTCAAATTAAGAAGAGATGCTTTTTGAGCTTTTAATTTATCTACTTCTTCTTTTAATTCTTTCTCACGAAGAATCAACTCATGCATTTTATATCCATAATCTATGTTCTTAAGATTTAGGCTTGAATATACAAATAGTAAAATAAAAACAAAGAGCATCACTACCATAAAGACTCTTATCAAAGATTTATCTTTACTTTTTTTCATATTATTTCAGCCACTCTCAGTTTTGCTGATTTTGATGTGGGATTCTTTATGATTTCAGCCTCAGAAGGAAACATTGGAAAAGGTTTGAGTATCCTTACCTTCATTTCTCCTTCCAGGAAATTGAATTTTTTCTTTACTAATCTATCTTCAATTGAATGATAAGTAAGAAAAAAAATCTTTGCTCTAGAATTCAAATAATTCGGAATTTCTTTAAGAAAGTTCTCAACACCCTCCAATTCTCTGTTTACAAATATTCTTAAAGCCTGGAAAACTTTTGCAGCAGGGTGAACTTGTCCCTTTTTAAGCCTGTTCCCATAGATTCTTTCAATAATTTTCTTCAATTCGAAGGTAGTTTTGATACATCCAAAAAGCCTTTTTTCAATAATTGCTTTTGCTAATTCTTTTGCTTTTTTCACCTCCCCATAGCCTTCAAAGATTTTAATCAACTGATCTTCCTTAAAAGAATTGATCACATCATAAGCAGTTAATTTTTGAGTTTTATCTTTTCTCATATCCAGGTAAGAATCAATATTATGTGAAAATCCTCTCTTTTCTGATCTTAATTGAAACATTGAAATCCCGGGATCAATCAAAATGCCGGAAACCCTTTTATTAAAAAGATCTATTTTTTTGAAAAGATCAACATAATTGAACCTAAAAAAAGTTACTCTATCGCTAAACTCTTTTAAATTTATTTTTGCTTGCTCTATACTTTCATCATCAACATCTATTGCAATAACTTTAGAATTTTTAATATTTTTAAGTATATAATACGAATGTCCTCCCATACCAAGAGTACAGTCTATAAAAAGACCCTTAGAAGAACCAGCTAAAATATTTACTATTTCTTTATTCATCACTGGATAATGTAGGAAATTCATTTATAATCCTTGAAACTCTATATAATTTTTCCTTAGCAAATTTCTCTTTCATTTCCTTTTCTTTGAAATTCGCTTCATTCCAGATAATCAAATAATTTGCTTTTCCAAAAATACGGCCACTGTCATTAATTTCACTTATCTCCCTCAAATCAGGAGGTATTAACACACGTCCTTTTGAATCTATCTCAGTTTCAGTTCCCCAATAACTTAAAAGGTTACTAAACTCGTCAAGATCAGGATTAAACACACCCACACCTTCTATCTTTTCTTCTATTTTTCCCCAGACTTTGACTGGATAAATCATTATATAATCCCCATTTAAAGAGGTTATATAAACATCATTTCCATACATAGAATCAAACACATAGAGGAATTTTGAAGGGATCTTAATTCTCCCCCTATCATCAATTTTTACATCATAGCTTCCTCTAAATCGCTGTATCATCCCATTTTTTCCCATTTTCTCCCCTTATAATAATATATAGTAATATAAAAAGTCAATAGAATCAAAATAAAAAAAAATTTTATTTAAAAAACCTATTGACACACCACATATAGTGTTCTAAAATTAGTTATCAACTAAATAAGGAGACTCATAATGCAAGGATTTTCAGAAAATGCTTTAAAAATTTTGAGAGCTAGATATTTTAAAAAAAATCAAAACGGAGATTTAATTGAAAAAAGGCCATCAGATCTTTTTAAAAGAGTTGCCAATCATATTGCAAATGCAGAAAAAAATGAAAAAGACAAAAAATTGTGGGGGGATAAATTCTTCAATGCAATGATGCAAAGGGATTTTTTACCAAATTCTCCTACACTAACAGGATCTGGAAGGGGCTTATGCTTATCCGCCTGTTTTGTTCTACCAATAGAAGACTCTCTTAAAGGAATCTTTGAAACTGTAAAAAATGCTGCTTTAGTGCACAAGGAGGGAGGTGGAACAGGATTTGATTTCTCCAAAATTAGACCCCAAGGTAGCTTTGTGAAAAAAACTCAAGGTATTGCCTCCGGACCTATTTCCTTCTTAAAAGTTATTGATGCTGGCACTGAAGCTGTTAAACAAGGCGGCACAAGACGCGGTGCAAATATGGGAGTTTTAAGAGTTGATCATCCTGATATAAAAGAATTTATAACAATGAAACTGGATGGTAAAACTGCTCAAAATTTTAATATTTCTGTTTCTATTACAGATAAATTCATGAAAGCATTAAAAAACAAGACAACATACGATTTATATGACCATCAAAGTAATAAAATTAAGAGCAAAATAGCTGCTCAAGAAATATTCGATTTAATTGTAAATTCAGCATGGGAAAACGGAGATCCAGGATTAATTTTTATTGATAGAGTAAATAAATTAAACCCTACAAGGGTACAAGGTCCTATTTGTGCTACAAATCCTTGTGGTGAACAGCCTTTACATGATTATGAAGCCTGCAATCTTGGGTCAATTAACCTGTCAAACTTCTTTAACACTGAACTCAAAGACCAATTTGACTGGGATAGATTTGAAGAAAACATTAAAATCGGCGTGAGATTTTTAGATGATGTTATTGATGTTAATATTTACCCTCTAAAAGAGATTGATGAAATGGCAAAATCAAATAGAAGGATTGGTTTAGGAGTAATGGGTTTTGCTGATCTTCTTATTAAGATGAAAATAAAATATGATACGAATGAAGCTAGAAAAATTGGTGGAAAAATAGTAATGTTTTTAAAAAAGGAGGCAGTAGCAGCCTCTCAAAAACTTGCACAAGAGAGAGGGAATTTTCCTAACATTGAAAAATCAATATATAAAGATAAAAAAATGAGAAATGCAGCAGTACTTACTATTGCCCCAACTGGCACTATCTCAAGAATTGCAGGATGCTCTTCAAGTATTGAACCGGTTTTTGCATTTAAAGTAATATCAAAAATCCTTGATGGAGAGATAAAAGATTTTCACCCTCTTTATCAGGAATGGAAAAAAGAACACCCAAAAGGACCTGTCCCGAATTATTTCATAACAGCATCAGATATCTCACCTAAGGATCATATAAAAATGCAGGAAGTTTTTCAGGAAGAAGTTGACAGTGCTGTTTCAAAAACAATAAATTTCCCAAATAAAACAACTAAAAAGGATATTGCAAATGCTTATTTAATGGCATTTGACATGAAAATTAAGGGAATTACAGTTTATAGGGATGGCTGCCGTGCATTACAAGTATTGTATAAAGCTGAAAAAAAAGAACCCAGACCACAAGAAAGACCTGATTCTCTTCCATCAACAACTCACAAAATCTCAACAGGGTTTGGAAATCTATACATAACCATTTCATATTTTAATGAGAAACCTTTTGAAGTATTTACTTCAATTGGTAAAAGCGGGTACTCAACTATGGCTGATGCTGAAGCAATCGGCAGACTAACATCACTTGCCTTGAGAAGTGGAATCTCAGCAGATCAGGTAGTTAACCAGTTAAAAGGCATAGGCGGCTCAGAGCCAACCTTTCATAATGGCTCCCTTGTACAGTCAATACCAGATGCAATTGCTCAGGTGCTTGAAAGACAGGTTGGAAAAGTTAATGTAAAAAAGCAGGATTTAAATACAATTACATGCCCTATTTGTGGAGCAACATTGCCTGATGAAAAATGCCCTGTATGTCCAAACTGTGCATGGACAAAATGTACTGGCACATAAAATTACATTTTTTTACAACTTAATTTTTTGCCTATTTATTGTTTGCTCTCTTTGAGTTCCTACTGAAATATACTCACCTGGAATTTTTATATAATTTTCAATAAATTTAATATAATCTTTTGCTTTTTCCGGAAGCTCATTAAAAGATTTTACATCACGTATACTCTTTTTCCATCCAGGAAAAGACTTAAATACTGGCTTAACTTCATTTAAATAATCAACACTGGGATCAAAAACTTGATTTTGTTCTCCATTTATTTCATAATCTGTAACAACCTTTATCTCATCGAATTCATCAAATATATCCAGCTTTGTTACAAAAACAGAATCTACTCCATTTATCATTACCGAATACTTTAATGCAACAAGATCAAGCCATCCCACTCTTCTTGCTCTTCCAGTTGTAGAACCAAATTCTTTACCTTTTTCTCTTAAAAAATCAGATTCTTCTTCAAATAACTCAGTTGGAAATGGTCCTTCTCCTACCCTGGTCGTATATGCCTTAGATATTCCTATAACCTTTCCCACGGCTTTATGTGGCAAGCCAGTACCAGTGAAAACACCACCTATGCATGGATTGGAAGAGGTCACATAAGGATATGTACCTTGATTAACATCAAGTAAAACACCCTGTGCACCTTCGAATAACATACTTTTACCCTCCATGTATAGTTTATTCAAAAGATACGTTGTGTTTTTTGAATGTTTTTTTAAAAAACTCCCTGATTCTAAATATTCATCAATATAACTGTCTATACTAACTTCTTCCCCATTATATGATCTTATAAGTTTGTTATAATAGTCATTTAAAGGTTTTACCCTCTTGTAAAATGTATCCTTATCAATTAAATCTCTTATGAATACAGCTCGTCTTCCTACTAAATCTTCATACGCAGGCCCAATTCCTCTTTTTGTTGTACCTATCTTTAAGTACCTTGAATTCTCAAAAATAATATCAAGTTTTTGATGAAAAGGAAGTATAACAGGAGCATTCGTACTAACAACAAGTTTATCAGTTGAGATACCCATTAAAGAAATATTCTTTATCTCTTTAACTAACTGAATCGGGTTTACAACAACCCCATGCCCTATTACTGACATAGTGCCTTTAGAAAATACACCAGAAGGCAACAAATGCAAAATTACTTTTTTACCTTTATAATAAATTGTATGGCCTGCATTATGCCCACCTTGATACCTTACAACAACATCAAAAT
>JAUWNT010000057.1 GCA_030612495.1 Candidatus Aminicenantota bacterium | reverse complement strand
TTGATTTTAAACAACCTAATCAAAACCTATATTTCTACACATAAACCAGTAAGCTCAAGTCAGCTTGCTAAAAATAGCCAGTTATCAAGTCCTACAATCAGAAAAGAACTACAAAAGCTTGAATCCCATGGATATATCTTTAAAACCACATCCTCTTCTGGTAGAATCCCCACAAATAAAGGCCTGAAATTTTATTTAAGAGAATTAATGAATAATCTTGAGTTAAAAGACAAAAATTTTAACCTACCTGAAGTAAAAGAACTTAATTTTAAAGCAATATCAGAGGACTTTCTTTCTTTACTATCAGAAAAGACTCCACATATAGGTTTTATATTTTTAAATTCTTTATTTAATTTGAATTTTAAAAAAATTAATTTAATAAAAGTTGGATCTCACAGGATAATGTTAGTTGTTTTATCACTTTATAATTGTACCTTCTCAAAAAATTTTACAACAACAGAAAATTATCCGGAAATAGAACTAATGAAATGGCAAAACATAATTAACAAAGAATTTAAAGGCAGGACACTTAATAGCACATTTAAAATAATCAGGAATAGACTTTTTAAACAAAAAGAAAAATATAGAAAAATATATAGAGGATTTTACTCACTTTTATGTAATGAAAACTTAATAACAACAGAACTTATTTTCAAAGGCGAATTAAACATACTAAATTCTGATCTAATAAATCCATATAAGATAAAAAAAGCCCTGGAAACACTCGAGGATAAAGTACGGCTTTCAAAATTCTTAAATGATATTTTTAAAAATAATAAAAAAACACCGAATTTTATATTCGGTTCAGACACAGGAATATCGGAATTTGAAGACCTTATCCTAATTTTCTCAAACTTTTATTATGTAAAAACCCCAATTGGGAATATTGGAATAATTGGACCAAAATTCATGCCATTTTCAAATACAATCCCTAAAGTTGAATGCTATTCTTCTTATTTCTCGAGAATACTTTCAAAAAAAACAATGGAGGTATAAAAATGCCATCTAACAAAAACAAACTCAAAATAAGCTATGTACCTGATGAAAAAAAAGATTTCAATATAAATGATCCAAAATCTGAAATAAAAAAAACAAAATCCAAACTTATAATAGATAAACTTCAGGAAAAATTAAAAAAACAGGAAAAATTGTTTAAAAAAATAGTCAAAGAAAGAGATGAATTAAAAGACGAATATCTAAGAAATTTAGCAGAAATTGATAATTTCAGAAAGAGAATAAACAAGGAAAAAGAAAATTATCATAAATATATCCTAAGCGAATTTCTTTTAAATTTACTTGAAATATTAGATAATTTTGATAGGGCTTTAAGCACACAATCCGATTCGAACAACAATGAAAAATCTATTCTTTCAGGTATAAAAATGACATACAAGCAACTTTATGAACTCTTAAAAAGATATAATACAATAGAAATAGAAGCACTTGGAAAGCCTTTTAATCCTAACTTTCATCAAGCATTGTCTAAAGAAGAAAGAGATAATATCAAAGAACCTATTGTAGTTGCAGTATACCAAAAGGGTTTTATGTATAATGACAAACTACTTCGTCCTAGTCTCGTAAAAGTAGCAGTTCCTGTCAAAATCGAAAAAGATTCAAAAGAAAAATTATAAATGTCAATAAATATAGGAATAGATCTTGGAACTACAAACTCCTGCATAAGTTATTTGGAGGGGACCCAACCTGTTGTAATCCCCAGCCCAGAAGGTTCGAGAGTTATCCCATCAATGATCAGTTTAACTCAACAAGGGAAGAAAATTTTTGGAAATGTTGCTAAAAGACAGTTCATAACTAATAATCTTAATACAATATGGGGCATAAAAAGGCTGATCGGAAGAAAATTTCAAAGTGAACAAGCAAATAAGATGAAACAGAGGATCAGCTACAAAATCAGTGAAGCAAAAAACGGAGATGCGAAAATCTTTTTTGGAGGAAAAGCTTTCTCAACTGAGGAAATCTCAGGAATGTTTTTAAGATACTTAAAACAAACATCTGAAGATTATTTAGGGGAAAAAATAGGTAATACTGTAATAACAGTTCCTGCTTCCTTTAATGATGCGCAGAGGCAAGCAACAAAAGTAGCTGGAGAAATAGCTGGGTTAAATATTTCCAGGATAATAAATGAGCCTACAGCAGCATTAGTTGCATATAGAGACAAAATCAAAAAAGATGGCCTTTATGCTGTTTATGACTTAGGCGGTGGAACTTTTGATATATCAATAATTGAAATCAAAAATGAAGTATTCAAAGTAGTTTCAACGTTAGGAGATACCTTCTTAGGTGGAAATGACATTGACTCTAAAATTATAGATTGGATATTAAATGAAGTAACAAAAGAAATTCCCATAGATATTTCCAAACATAAAAATATCTTGCAAATGATTCTTCAAAAAGCAGAAAAAGCAAAAATCGAGCTCTCCTTTAATGAAGAAACCCTGATATCAATTCCATATTTACATCATTTCCCTGATGGGAAAAATTATCACTTTCAAAAAAAGCTAACAAGAACTCAACTTGAGCATGATTCAACAGATATCATTGACAAGACAATTGAATTAATAAAAAAATCTACAGAAGATATTAATATTACTCCAGATCAGATTGAAAAAATCATTCTTGTTGGAGGGCAAAGCAGAATGCCCTTGGTCTCAAAAAAGCTATATGATTGCTTCAAAAAAGAACCTCATAAAGATCTGAATCCTGAAGAAGTTGTTGCTCAAGGTGCAGCTATTCAATCAAATATTATTGAAGGAAAACTAAAAGATCTACTTCTTCTTGATGTAACTTCTCTTTCTATAGGACTTGAAACAAAAGGCAATACTTTCACAAAATTAATTGAGAGAAACACAACAATACCAACAAAGAAATCAATGGTATTTACAACTATTAGCGACAACCAGAGGACAGTAAAAATACATGTACTTCAGGGTGAAAGGGAAATAGCTTCTCAGAATAAATCGTTAGGAAATTTTACTCTTATAGGTATTCCACTTTCTCCCAAAGGTATTCCTCAAATAGAAGTCGCTTTTGAAATTGATGCAAATGGAATTGTAAAGGTCTCTGCAAGAGATAAAGAAACAAACCTTTCTCAAACCATGAAAATTCAACCATCAAGTGGTCTATCTCCAGAAGAAATAAAAAAAATAATTTCAGAATCAAAGAAATACGAAAAAGAAGACAAGATAAAATTAAGAATAACTCAATTAAAAGCCCAATTAAATGAAGAATTGGAAACAATAAAAATATTCTATAAACAACACATTGAGAAACTACAATTAAAAGAACAAAATGAAATAAGGAATTTTATTTCCAGGACTGAAAGAGCTTTAAAAGAAAATAACCTTGATGTACTTGAAAATTTAGCAAATAGAATGCAAGCTTATAAAATTAAAATAAATGAGATTTTAATCTCAGAATTTGAGAATTGACTATAATGGCAAAAAAAGATTATTATGAAGTTTTAGGAGTTTCAAGAAATTCAACAGTAGGTGAGATTAAACAGTCATATCGTAAATTAGCTTTAAAATATCATCCTGACAGAAACCAAGGAAATCCTGAAGCCGAAGAAAAATTTAAAGAAGCTTCAGAAGCATATTCAGTACTTGGAAACGATGAAAAAAGAAATATTTATGACAATTATGGTTTTGATGGCCTAAATATGGGAGGTAGAGGGTTTTCTACTTCTTCCTTTTTCTCAGACTCTATTTTTTCAGATTTTGGAGATATACTTGGAGATCTCTTTGGATTTGGCAATTTCTCCTCAACAAGAAAAAATGAGAGGTACAGAACTCGTAAAGGAAGTGATATAGGAATAGAAGTGGATTTAACTTTGGAAGAAGCTTACAAAGGTATTGAAAAAACAGTAACAGCACATAGGGAAAAAAATTGTGACGTGTGTAATGGCACAGGGGCGGAACCCGGAACAAGCCCTGATGTTTGCATGCAATGCGGAGGAACTGGAAATATAAGAAGGAGTCAGGGATTTTTTTCAATATCAACAACCTGTTCTATGTGTAATGGCTCTGGCAAGATCATTTCACATCCGTGTAAAAAATGTAAAGGCAATGGTAGAATGGAAGACATAAAAGATATAAAAGTAATATTCCCTCCAGGTGTTGATAATGGAAACAGGTTAAGAATTACAGGAGAAGGAGAAGAGGGATTTGATGGTGGCAGACCCGGGGATTTATATATTATAATAAACGTTAAAGAAGATGATAAGTTTAAAAGAGAGGGGAATAATTTAATATATGAGCTGAATATAAATTTTTCACAAGCTGCATTAGGTGATGAAGTAAAAATAAAAACTTTTTATGGCACAGAAAAAATTAAAGTCCCATCAGAGACTCAAAATGAAAAAATTGTAAAAATAAAAGGGAAAGGCTTTAAAAATATTAATAGCTGGGGGAAAGGGGATCTATTGGTTATAATCAAAGTTGTAACTCCTACAAATATATCAAGGAGGGAAAAGGAAATATATAAGGAACTGCGAGAAATTGAAAACAAAAAAAGCAAAAATTTTTCTACTGAATCAAAAAATATTTTTAATTAACTAATAAATTTAAAATGATCGAATTAAAGGGAAAAATTGGTAAATATAAAATACTTAAAAAACTTGGTAGTGGAGGGTTCGGTACTGTTTACCTTGCAGAAGATACTTTTCTAAAAACACTTAGAGCTTTAAAAATTCCTCATGGAATTGCTTCTCAATCAGAAAAAATATTACAAGAGTCAATTTTACAATCAAAATTACTTGATCATCCAAACATTGTTAAACTTCTGACAGTTGATATAATAGATAGAACATTAATTATGGTTATGGAGTATATAAATGGAACTGATCTTGAAAAATTGATTGATGAACAGGATCATCTGAAAATTAATATTGCATTAAAATATTTTAAGCAGATATTATCAGCTCTTAATTTTGCTCATAAGTATAAAGTAATACATAGAGATATAAGACCTTCAAATATTTTAATTAATGAAAATGATGACATAAAAATTACAGATTTTGGAACATCCAAACTTTTAAACGAAAAGCAATATGCAACAACAAAAATTGGATCTCCACCATATATGGCTCCGGAACAATTTGAAGGAAGGGCAATTTTTGCTTCTGACATTTACTCCACAGGTTGCTTATTCTATGAGATGATAACAGGATTTCCTCCTATTATCATGGCAAACCCAATGGAAATTTACAAAAGAGCAAAATCCGGAAAGATTATCCCCCTTTCAAAAAAAATCCCGACTATCTCTTCTGACCTGAATTGGATAATTATGAAAACTCTGTCTCCTGATCTTTCAAAAAGATATAAAAAAACAATAGAAGTAATTGAAGACCTAAATAAAATGGAAAAAAAAGGAAATGATAACTCTCAAGAAATGCAAAACATAAAAGCAAGAATTAAAGCTCGCTCAAATAGAACGGACTATGTTTGCTGGAATTGCCGCAAAACAATGACCCGCAAAATGATAAATTGTCCATATTGCGGAGCCGAACAATAACAAAAAACTTAAATATAATCATCAACTAAGACGATCTATGTACAGGGATTGAACACTTTACTTTGCTTCTATAAAGATAATTACCATAACCAGGTCTGACAAGAATTTCATTATCCCTAAAAGCAATCTTTCCCCTTATAATTACTATGTGAGGATTAGCTCTTATTTTAAAACCTTCATAGATATTTGTGTAACAATTCTGAAGAAGGTTCTTCTTTGTGATTTTTCCTTTGTAACCAAAATTCCACAGCACTACATCAGCATCTGAATTCTTTTCAATTGTTCCCTTTTTTGGGTAAAGGCCAAATGTTTTTGCAGGCATTGTTGAGGTAAGATTCACAAAATGATTTAAAGAAAATCTTTTTTTCAAAACTCCGTAAGTGTAAATAAGAGCCAACCTCTCTCTAACTCCTCCTACACCGTTTGGGATTTTTGTAAAATCATTAATTCCAAGCTCTTTTTGCCATTTGAGATTAAATGGGCAATGATCTGTTGATACACATTGAATAACACCTTTCTTTAATGCCTCCCATAATTCTCTTTTGTTTGACCCTGACCTCAAAGGAGGACTCATAACATACATGGCACTGTCAAAATCAGACTTATTATACTCTCTTTTATCGAGGAGTAGATAGTGTGGGCAAGTTTCAGCAAAAATTTTAACTCCCTGATGTTGAGCTTTTTCTACTTCTTTAATGCTTTGCCCTGTTGAGACATGAACAATATAAATAGGGCAGTTTGTTCTTTTTGAAAAGCTAATTGCCTTTTTTACTGCTTCTATTTCTGTCTCCTCCGGTCTGGATAGAGCATGATATATTGGTTTAGTTTTGCCTTCTGATAAAAATTTTTTGTGATAAGAGGCAATAATTTTTCCATTTTCACAATGAATTGCAACCAACACATTATACATGGACATAAAATTCATAATGGAAATTACATCTTCATCATTAACGCCAATAGTGTCCTGGTAAGCCATATAAACCTTAAAAGATGTAATCCCTTCATTCTCCATACATTTTATTATTTCTTCCTTAATTCCTTCATGCCAATAACTTATACTCATATGAAGCCCATAATCACAGAGAGACTTGCTTGCTACTTTTTTTCTATCATACAACTCTTTGAGTAAAGACCTTTCTTTTAAAGGTGTAACAAAGTCAATGATTGTTGTTGTTCCACCTTTAATTGCTGCCTTTGTCCCGGATTCGAAATCATCAGCAGATACAATACTGCCAGTTTTTAGGCTCATGTGAACATGAGGATCTACTCCACCTGGTAGAACAAAATATCCTTTTGCATCAATGATTTCTAAGTTCAGAATCTTTTTTTTAATATCTTTTCCAATCTCTACTATTTTCTCATCAACAATCAAAATATCTGCATAAAAGGATTTCTCAGCAGTTACTATGAATCCATTTTTTATCAATAATGAAGACATTTTTAATTAACTTATAGGTCCTAAATATTCATAAATTTTTGAGCAAGCCTGTTTTTTCATTGAATTCAATAATTTCCTCATCAAACTCATCAACCTTTGCATACTCTCTTTTCCAGTAATTATCATCATACCATTGTGCATCCAATTCTTCAACACTCTTTCCCTGCTGCTCAATCCATGTGAAGTATTTCAAGTTGTGCATTCGTCGTTTGTCATAATGGGATAATTCCAGCATATTATCCAATTTAAGCCCTGCCAAATCTGTCTTATAACAAATTTCAGCTTTTGTACAAGAGTAGGTTCCATATTTTTCTCTCTCTTCTATAATTCTTGATTGATACATTTGCATTGAGTCAGTTGCAACTGTGAAAATGATATCATTTTCATTCATCTCATAGTATTCGGCTACTTTTATTGCACCCATAAGATTTGCTATTGATGAGATTCCAAGAAGATGAAGATTTTCAGTAAATTGATAGTCTAATCCAAGCTCCTTGGTTAAGTAAATTTTCCCCTCTTTTTCATTGAATAATCTCATTATATTTAAATTTGGCTGATCATCAATAGCAACAACCATATCAATATTTTTTAAGTTCATAATCCATGGAACATGTTTATCGCCAATTCCCTCAATACGATGCCCCCCATAACCATTGTATAGTAGAGTTGGACATTGTAAAGCTTCCCCTGCGCACACCTTAATTGATGGAAATTTTTCACGAAGATACTCACCGCACCCGAGTGTTCCACCCGAACCTTGCGTCAAAAAAAGGCCTCTGAATCTCTGATTCTCTTTTTTTTCCGCCTGAAAAACTTCCTCCATTGCAGGGCCTGTTACTGCATAGTGCCAGAGCGGATTCCCAACTTCACTGAACTGATTGAGTGTTACAATACTATCACCTCTTTCAATAATGAGCTCATCAACTTTATCATAAATTTCCTTTACATTGCTCTCACACCCGGGAGTTGCAATTATCTCTGCACCAATATTTTCAAGCCACTCAAATCGTTCTCTTGACATTTCCTCAGGCAACACAGCTATTGAATTGCATGCAAGTAAATAAGAATCATATGCGCCTCCTCTACAATAATTCCCAGTTGAGGGCCAGAGAGCGCTCTGTGTTGTTGGGTCAAATCTTCCTGTTACCAATTTTTCAACAAGTGGCCCAAAAGTTGCTCCAACTTTATGAGAACCTGTTGGGAAAAATTTCCCAACCAGCATTATAATTCGTGCTTTAACACCAGTGAGTTCAGAAGGCAGTTCAATATAATTCACTTTCCCAAATCCTCCACCTGACTCAACAGGCTCGTTTTTCCAGGTAATGCGAAAAAGGTTGAGAGAATTTAAATCCCACAAACCTATTTTTTTAAGTTTTTCCCTTATTTTTTCAGGTATCAAATCAGGATTTCTCATCTGTTTATAAGTTGGTATGATAATCTGTCTCTTTTTACAGCGTTCGATAGCCTTTCTTAGGATTTTCTCTACTTTTCTGTTATTCTCTTCTCTCACTGTTCCTCCTTTTATTGCAATTTATCTATTTTTTTATTTAATTTTTTCCACATCTCTCTTGAAAAGGCAAATACTTCATTTTCATCAATTGTCACCAATTTTCTGTTTCTCATTAAGAATTTCCCATTAGAAATCACACTCTCAATATTTCTTGAGTCGATTCCAAAAATAAAATGAGAAAGGAAGTTGTTTTCATCTACTTCGGATGGAGGATCATAGTCTAAAATAATGAGGTTATTCGGTTCATCTCCATAGAAGTTGTTCTCATTAGTATAGTTGTGAATCATTCTGAATCTCTTATATATTTGTTCCAATGTAATATTTTCTTGTATCTTACCCGTATAAAAAGCTGCCCTCATACTTTTAAGCATATCACTGTGTATTCCATCTGTTCCAAGCATAATTTTGTCCGTTAATCCAATTGAATTGAAATATCCGACTCTGTTTTTTAAATTACTCTCTACATTCTCAGCTATGTAGACTTTTGATTCTTTCAAAATTTCCTTTTCTAATTTATTAAGATGTAGGCAATGAGCTAAAATTGTTTTTGGAAACTTCAAAACTCCAGCATTACTTAAGCGTTCAACAACCCTTTTTTTATGTTCTTTTATACAATGTTCCTGATCAATTATATCCTCAGCTGTATGGATGTGAATTCCTGAACTGTATTTTTCAGCAAGCAATACAGCTTCTTTTAAAAGCAAATCACCAACAGTAAATGAAGCATGAAGACCTACAAGTCCTTGTCTGCCTGATGAGAGATAATCCTCTGTCTCCTCTAATCCTTCATCTGCTGCTCTTTTACCATTTCTGTCTGAAAGTTCATAACAGAGCAGATGAGAAATACCTATATTGTCAAAAGTCTCTGCAATGGTTGAGATAGAAGCTTTCACTGCATTTGGAGATGAATGGTGGTCAATGACAAAGGTTACACCATTTTTTATAAGATTGACTGCTGTTACAAGTGCACAGGCTCTTATAATCTCAAGATCAAGTGATCGATCAAGTCTCCACCAGATATATTTAAGATTTTCCAAAAAATTTGCGGGCTTTTTTTGCAGCGCTTTTAATCCTATTGCTAAAGCTGAATATATATGATGATGTGCACAACCAAATGATTTTGTTACAAATTTCCCTGTGCAGTCAACCTCAATATCAGAATTGTTAAAGGATTGATCGGATCTTCTCAACCGGATGTTATCTATAAATTCAATAGGGCCTGCTTTTTGTTGTTGAACTCTAATATCGCATTTTTTAAATTTTAAAGTTTGCCAATCAACAAATGTAGCATTTTTTAATATAAGAGACATTGCTTCTCTCCGTTTGCAAAACAATTCTACTAGATTACACTCTTATTGACAAAAAAGCAAATTATTGTATTCAGTTTTTTTTTACTTTTTTCTTCAAAGGTAGCTTATTATAACTTTTGTTTTCATAATAAGAAAAGGCATTAGCAACAGCAGCTGCAGTGGGGACCAAACCAATTTCTCCAACTCCTTTTGCTCCATAAGGACCAATAGGATCACGTACTTCAACTCCTTTTACAACAATTTTTGGAGTTTCATTCATTCTTAAGAGTCCTAAATCCTTTAATTTTGTACTCTTAATATGCCCATTTTCCAACTCAAGTTCCTCACTAAGAGCATACCCAAGACCCATATGAACCGCTCCCTCAATCTGTCCTTCAAAGAGAACTGGATTGATGATTTTCCCTGCATCATGTGCTGCATAAATCGTATCAATCTCTCCCTTTTTGTTTAGCACTACAAGCTGAGTAGCATAACTGTATGAATAATGCGTTATTATTTTACCAGGCTCTCCTGGTTTAGTGGTCCGATCATAGAACCATTTTCCTGTGTAAACTTTTCCTGTTAATTCTTCTAAACTCATTCTTTTTAGGTCTTGCTTTATTTTTTTTGAAGCATTAATTATTGCATTGCCGATTATTGATGTGGCTCTACTTGCAGTCGTCATACCTGCCTTTGCTTCAGATTGAGTGGAAACTTTAACTTTAATCTCATCAGGACTCAAACCAGTCTCTTCATAAAGAAACTGAATCGCAACTGTATCAACTCCCTGTCCCATCTCTGTCCAACCATGATGGATAATAACCAAATGAGGCGATTTTATTTCAATCTTAACCTCACAGCCATCTTCCATTCTGTTTCCAATCCCACAGTTTTTTATACCACAGGCAATCCCTGCATATTTTGCTCTGTAAAACTCGCTCTTTACAGCTAAAAGAGTATCTCTAACTCCCACTCCTTCGTTAAGTATCTGACCTGTTGCTACCATTGCCCCTTTATATAGGGCGTTTTGAAAGCGAAACTCCCATCTATCAAAGCCCCCCTTCTTACAGAGTTCGTCCAGAGATCTCTCAAGAGCAAATGTTACCTGATTCACTCCAAAACCTCTCATAGCTCCGCATGGGATATTGTTTGTATATATTGCTTTTGCAGTTATATCAACATTTGGGACGTGATAAGCTCCGGTTGCATGGCCTGCTGCTCTTTCCAAAACTTTCATCCCAACTGAAGCATAAGCTCCAGTATCCCCAATAATTCTTGCCTTAACTATTGTTAGTTTTCCTATCTTATCACAACCTACTGTATAATCCATTGACATTGGATGACGTTTTGGATGCATTCTAATTGATTCTTCTCTATTAAGGTGTAACTTTACTGGTTTTTTCAATAAGTAGCTGAAAATGGCTGCATGGTGTTGAACTGTCATATCTTCTTTCCCACCAAAAGCACCACCATTTGGAACAAGATTTACTTTAACACTCTTTTCTGAAATTCCAAGTATCCTTGCTATTTGTTTCCTGTCTTCATAGATACCCTGGCTCTGAGTAAATATCTCAACCCCATCATCATTGAAAGGCAAGGCTATTGCACACTCTGTTTCAAGATAAGCATGCTCAATCAGTTGAGTTTCATATCTTGCACTCGTTATAAAAGCTGATTCTTGAATTACCTTGTCAGCATTCTCACCTCTCTGAATATTTGTTGTACTTAAAATATTTCCCTGTTTATGAATCTTGACAGAACTTGTTTCAGCTTTGTGCACATCAGTTAAAGGTTTTAAAACTTCATACTCAACTTCAATCATAGCAGCACCCATTCTTGCAATCTCCTCGCTTTCTGCCACCACACCTGCTATCACATCTCCAATATAATTTGTTGTTTCTCCCTCAATTAGCATTACTGGCCAATCTTTAACAATTAGACCATTGTAACGCTCCCCTGGAATATCATGTCCTGTAAAAACTCTCACGATACCATCCAATTTTTCAGCTTTTGAAAAATCGATGCTTTTTATACTTGCACGGGGATAATCACTGAACCTTAGAGCAGCATAAAGCATACCATCAAATTTCATATCATCCACAAAATGAAACTTTCCAATAGCTCTTTCATAGGCTTCATATTTTGGTAATCTATGTCCAATTCCCCCAATTTTATCAAGCACAATTTCTTCCCTGCTCCTCAAGGATTCTGCTGCAAGCTTGACTGCTTCAACTATTTTTTTAAAACCAGTACATCGACAGAAATTAGGATTAAGGGCTTTAACAATTTCCCTCTCATTTGGGTTTGGATTTTTCTCAAGAAACACCTTTGTTCTGACAAGTAACCCAGGTGTACAGAAACCGCATTGAACAGCTCCTTTCTTTACAAAAGCTCTTGCCAGTATATCGCGAATTTCAGGCTGAAATCCCTCTATTGTAAAAATTTTTGTCTTATCAATCTTCTTTACAGGTGTAACACAGGCAAGAATAGCCTTCCCATTCATCTCAACTGTACATGCACCACAAAAACCCTGGCCAGAACAACCATCTTTCAAAGAAGTAATCCCTTCTATTTCTCTTAAATATTTCATAAGTGAGATATTCTCATCACCATCAAATTCCCTTACAATATTATTGAGTTCAAATCTAATCATTTTAACCCCATTTTAGAAATGATTCTTCTGTAATTTTCAGGGTCTGTATCTTTCTCTGTGTTTATTACAAGAATCCTTGATTTTTTTGTGATTTTAAGTTTATTTTTTGCATATTTCAAATTTTTATCTCTCAACAAAGCAATAAGCCCGGCAAGCCCGGAAGCTCCAGATTCTCCGGCAATTATTCCTTCTTTGAAATATTCTGCCATTGCATCTTCAGCATAATTGTCACTTATTGCAATAAAGAGATTTATAGAATCTTTTAAAATTGGCCATGCAACAAGCGATGGTATTCCACAGTTAAGCCCTGCCATAATAGTTTCCATTTTACCTTTGGCCGCAATTGGTTCACCTCTGCCAAACCCACATGAATCGAGCAATCCAGATGCCTCATTTGGTTCAATGCAAATTAAAGCAGGCCTTTTTTCAAGGTATTTTCTAACATAGTAACTTGCGCCAGCAGCAGCAAAGGCTCCAACTCCAGCCTGAAGGAAAACATAATCAACATTAGCTTTATCATCAAGATTAATAGTTTTCTCCATCTCCCTGAAAATAGTTGTGTATCCGTTTAATATCCAGGATGGAATTTCTGTATAACCTTTATATGCAGTATCAGCAACCTCAACCCATTTATTTTTACTAACCTCATAAGAGACTCTTTTCACACAATCATCGTATGTCCCGTTAATAACAAAAACTCTGGCTCCTTCGGATTCAATACTATCAATTCTTG
>JAUWNT010000240.1 GCA_030612495.1 Candidatus Aminicenantota bacterium | reverse complement strand
ACTTTTAATAGTTTTTATGGTTTCAGAAGATCAAAAAAGATCGCTATAGATCTAATTAAAGAAAGTCCTCCTTTTGATTCCTTCATTATTCTTATGAATACACCCGGCGGAGGATTGAAATACATAAAGGGCACTGAGGAGAGTAACAGGGAAGAGGTTATAAAAGAGATCAAGAGATTGAAACCTGCTATGGAATCTTATAGAGAGGATTTGTTTACAGATAATCCTTTAACAGGATCTTTAAATTATGGCATTTTTGATCCAAGAGACAGAAAAAACCTGGGAGATTATGGTGCTCAAATGTGGAAAAATGAAAAGAAAAACGAAAAAATACGTTATGGTTTAAATGTAAGGATATTCAGTTATGCAATTTCACAACTTAAATATGCCTTAAAAACCATAAAAAAACCAAAGATAGTTTTTCTGATTTCAGAGGGTGTTGCAAGGGCTGCATTCTCTGCTATGCGGGAGAAAGAAGAAGCAAGTGGAGAAAAATTTGAGTCGGCATTTTATAATGATGATAGAATATCAGGTGCAAAAAAGGGGTTATATTCCTTTTTCCTTATGGAATATCTAAAGGATATTGCAAAATCTATTAATTATGGTGGTGCAGTGCTCTATACAATAAACCCTCGAAAAGGAAGCGATACAAATGATAAAGGCACTTCAGGTGAGATGGCTTTAAACTATATGGCTCAGGAAAGTGGTGGAAAATATTTTGAGGGCTCTAATACAAAAAAAATCGTTAAAGAGATAAAAAAAGCAACTGCTGCTTATTACAATATTGCTTTTTATTATGAACCTAAATTAAAGGAAAAAATGATTGTTAAAATTAGATGTAAACGCAAGGGAGTAAAAATAAAAACACTCAAATATGTAGAAGATGAAAAACCTTACATAAAAATGGAAAAACTTCAGAAAAAGTTGTTTGCTTTAAATGTAGTAACAGGTGGAGATTGGAGCAGAATGGTAGGTAAAATAAGAAAAATAAAATTTAAAAAATCAAAGAAAGATACTAATCAAATTATTGTTGATATTAAAGTTCCTGAAGGAATGAAAAATCACAAAGTAGATATTTATATAATTTATAGAAATACAAAAACCAATAAAATTGATTTTAATATTATTAAAAATAGAGAAATAAAAGATAATGTGAAATTTAATATAAAATACAAAAAGAAAAGGAAAATATATTTTGTAATTATTGAACCGGAATTAACTTATTGCGTATATAATAAAATAAAATAGAAAATTAAAAATATAATTTAATTATCTTTTAATCCTAATTTTAAGCGGGCTTTATTTAGAATTTCAATATAACCCTTTTCTTTTTCTTCAGGAGATTTTCCATCCATTTTTATATTAAAATAAAGATGTTCAAGTAATAATTTAGTATTATTCGAACTCTTTTTATCACCCATTAAATAAGATTCTGCAAGATAATCAATAGCTTTATCAATATCTTTTTTTTGCAAAAGCTTTCCAAGAGAATATGCTATTTTTGCATCTTTTTTTAAATCATAAGATCTTTTCAAAAATACAATAGCTTTCTCTATCTCATCTTTTTTAGAATACCAATATGCAATCTTATTCAAATATTCTGGTTTTATACTACTATCATTACAAACAATCTCAAGAGCTTTCATAGCCTGCTCATGCTTGTTAAATTGATAATAAAGTCTGTTTGCGAAAAGAAAAACATATCTTGCAAATTCAGGAGACTTCTCATATAAATAGAGTTCAGTCGATTTTTTCAAACCATTTTCCAATGCTTCAACATTAGTTACTTCTTTATCTAAAATAAGAATTTGTAAATAGAGCGCAGGTATTATAAATTTTTTTATTAAAACAGAGTCAGATTCGCTTTTAATCATTATTTTTGTACGATTAATAACAAACTCAGAATAATTATAAGCTTTAAATAAATTCATTTTTAAAACAACATATGCATTTGAGATTTGCAAATATAGACCTAATTTGTTTTCTTCATTTATCCATTCGAATTTTAATGCCTTTTCTCCATATTTAATAACTCTATCGAATTTTTTTGATTCAAAAGCTGCTCTTACTATACTCAAAATAAATTTTTTATCAACCTTTTGATCATCTTCTCTATTTTTATTATAATACTCTTCCAATTTCTGAAATCTCAAT
>JAUWNT010000201.1 GCA_030612495.1 Candidatus Aminicenantota bacterium | reverse complement strand
AAAAAAAAGAGCAATTCAATTTCTATCCAAACTAAATAAAAATGAGGATAAAAATATTTTAATAGTTTCGCATAGATTCTTTTTACTTACCTTGCAAAGAGAACTTTTTGGAATGGGTTTTATAGGTAAAAAAATTTTTAGCCCTAAAAATGGCAAATTTTATACGTTTGAAAATAAGGAGTAAAAGATGAAAAAATTAATAATATTACTATTTTTTATAACTTTTTCATTTCAATTTACACAGGCAGCTGGATTTGGAGCTGGAATTAATGCAGGAATATTAAAGTTTAAAAAAGAAGATACAAAAGATCTTTTTGAAAGCAGATTAATATACAATCCTTATTTAAAATTAATTATTCATAGAGGTTTAGCATTAGAACTCTCATATGAAGCAGGTTACAAAAAAAAAATCTTGAATATATATGATGGAGAGGAGAGTACTCTTAAGATAAATGGTATTAATATTTGTGCTGTATATAGATTTCCAATAATTAAGATCACTCCATATATAAAAATTGGTTATGCAAGATATAATTTCAAACAGGATATTGAAAACAATATATCCAATTATACATTGGAAGATCACAAATCAACAATAATTGTAGGCGGAGGAGTTAACCTAGGATTATTAGGAGGCTTTTACCTAAATGCAGAAATTACATATACACCGCTTAAAATAAAGCCCTTTGATCAGGAGATGGATTTTAAAGGAATGCGATTTTTAGCAGGAGTTGGATGGCAATTTAACCTTTTTTAGAAAATGAAAGTTGAACAATACATATTCGGTAAGATGAAGATAAATGGAGAGAGTTATACTTCAGATCTAATTATTTATCCTGATAGGATCAACACATCATGGTGGAGGGAAAAGGGTCACCTTGTTCAAATTAAAGACTTAGATGGAATTTTAAAACACAAGCCAGATATTCTAATTATTGGTACTGGTTATATGGGATTGATGAAAGTTGAGCAAAAAGTAAAAGAAGAATTATCGAATTTAAACATTAAATTTTATATAGAAAGAAGTAAAAAAGCAGTTGAAATCTTCAATAACATCCAGACTGATAAAAAAGTTGTTGCTGCATTTCATCTAACATGTTAGGAAAAATGGGGTCAGGTCTTGACATTAGACATTCGGGAAAATATTAAAAAGGAATCTTTGGAATGTCTAATGTCAAGACCTGACCCCACATACGGAGGTTTGTTATGACAAAATTAAATCCCCAGGCATTAGAGTTAAATGAAATTATCGAAAAAAATAATCCTGCAGTTTTCGAACTACTTTCAGAAAAGGGAAAAGCCATATTTTTCCCCAAAAAGGGTATCCTAGCTCAATCAGACGAAGCTAAAGGAAAAAATATAAACGCAACAATCGGAATTGCACTTGAAGATGATAACACTCCAATGAGATTATCATCAATAGCAGAGAATGTTAAACTTATGCCAATAGATATCTTTCCATATGCTTCAAGTTTTGGTAAACCCGAATTAAGAAAAAAATGGAAAGAGATGTTATATGAGAAAAATCCTTCTCTTTGCAAAAAAGAGATAAGCATGCCAATTGTTACATGTGCATTAACACATGGTTTAAGTATACTTGGTTATTTGTTTGTTAACAAAGAAGATGAGATCATAGCTTCTGATCTCCTATACGGAAATTACAAACTTATATTTAATAATGGTTGCAATGCAAAATTTAATACTTTTAATTCTTTCAAAAATGGAAAGTTTGATGTTTTATCTTTCAAAAATAAAATCAATAAAAAAAATATTGGGAAAAAGATAGTACTCCTGAATTTTCCAAACAACCCATCCGGATATACACCATATGAAGAAGAGGTAAAACAAATAAAAAATATATTGGAAAAATCCGCTGAAGCTGGCAACAAAATCCTTATTATATTAGATGACGCATACTTTGGTTTAGTTTACAGAAAAGGGATTTATAAAGAATCCCTGTTTGCTGAACTGGCTGATCTACACAAAAATATTATTGCAGCCAAAATCGATGGAATAACAAAAGAAGATTATGCATGGGGTTTTAGAGTTGGATTTATAACTTATGGTATTAAAAACGGGAATAAAGATCTATACTCAGCATTAGAAAGAAAAACAGCTGGAGCAGTAAGAGGGAATATATCAAATGCTCCACACATATCACAATCTTTAGTTTTAAAATCCTTTGATTCCCCAAAATACAATTCAGAGAAAAAGAAAAAATATGATTTGCTAAAAAAAAGATTTGAAATAGTAGATAAGATTTTAAAAGAGCATAAAGAGTATAAAAAATATTTTGAGCCTTTGCCTTTTAATTCAGGGTACTTTTTATGCATTAAACTTAAAAATAAAAATGCTGAAAATATAAGACAAATTTTATTAAATAAATATGATACTGGAGTTATAGCTATCAATGACTTATTAAGAATTGCCTTTTCATCAACTCCAACAAATAAATTAGAAAAACTTTTTGAAAATATTTACCTTGCTTGTAAGCTTTAGGGGTCAGGTCTTGTATTTTGCATATACCTAATGAACATGAAATATTTAAATCTTATCATAAATGCAAAATACAAGACCTGACCTCAACATGATGGAAATAGAAATTATTGGAACAGAATCTCTTGGAGTTAGAGGTCTCTGTTGTTTTGTAAAGACAAAAAAAAGAAAAATTTTAATTGACCCTGGTATTGCTTTAGGCTATTCCAGATATGGACTAATCCCCCACCCTTTTCAAGTAGCAGTAGATGAAAGAATTCAAAAAAGAATAATAAAAAGATGGAAACAATCAACTGATATTGTAATCAGCCATTTTCACGGAGACCATGTACCATTAGAAAATGCAAATCCTTATCAACTGAACATAGAAAAATTAAAAGGGCTTAATACTGATGTGAAAATCTGGACAAAATCTCTATCGAACCTCTCTTCAAAAGAGATTAAAAGAGCAGATTCGTTTTCAAATGTTTTGAATAAAAATCTAATTGAAGCAGAAGAAAGAGAAGATGGAGAGATATCTTTTTCAAAAGCATTATCACATGGAGAAGAGTCTGATAATTCAATTAAAGTGATAATGACAAGAATTAAAGAAGACTTTGTATTTGTACATAGCTCTGACATAGAGCTTCTCAATAATGAAGCTGTGTCTCGAATACGTGAGTGGAAGCCTGACATTCTGTTTCTGGATGGACCTCCTCTATACTTATCAAATAGACTCACACAGGATCAAATTGATAAAGCCTGGTTTAATGCA
>JAUWNT010000142.1 GCA_030612495.1 Candidatus Aminicenantota bacterium | reverse complement strand
TAGAGGTAGAATATGAACTATTTAAATATGTTAAATGATTGTTTGAAAAAGCATAAGAATCTTTCGATTGACCTTGAAAGAAAGGAATTAATTAAGCAATCTGTTTCAAATAGAGAAGTTTTTATAAGTAAAAACGGAGCTCTTGCTTTCTGGACCCCAAAAGAATCAACTGGAAGAAGCCCTAATGACACATATATTGTAAATAGAGAAGAAATCACGAATGAGATTGATTGGGATTCTCCAAACAACAATCCATTATATTCCGCAACCTTTGATATGATATTTGAGGATGCATTAAAACTGGTTGAGAATAGAGATAAAATTTATATTACAAATAGGGTTATTGGTGCTGATAGCAGTTATGCTTTACCTGTAAGAACCATAACAGATAAAGCAATGACAGCTCTTTTTACAGACAATATGTTCAGATCTGTGCCTGATGAGATTAATAAGAGTGTTTTTTATGAAAAAGAATTTACATTAATTGCTTTTCCTTATGATAAATTGGACAAGGATAAATATGGGGGAAAATTAAGAGAATTATCTGATGGTTCTGTTTCAGATCTAATAGTTGTAATGGATTTTGCAAGAGATATTGGCATCATAATCGGATCAGCATATTTAGGTAGTGTAAAAAAATTGATGTTTACAGTAATGAATTATAAACTTCCTGCAGCTGGCATTCTTCCCCTTCATGCTTCAGCTAATGAAGGTAAAAATGGAGACATTGCTTTGTTTTTAGGGCTTTCAGGAACAGGTAAAACCACACTTTCAGCTGATCCTAAGAGAGCATTGCTTGGTGACGATGAACATGGATGGGGTGATAATGGAGTTGCTAATTTCGAAAACGGCTGTTATGCGAAATTAATAAATCTCGATTCTGAAAAAGAACCTGAGATTTACAATGCGATTATGCATGAAGATGATTATGTAGATCATGGAGCTCTTGTAGAAAATGTAATGATGTATCCAGAAGGTAATTTTGATCTTTTTGATTCAAGATTAACTGAAAACTCAAGAGGTTCTTATCCTTTGACCTTTTTGACAAATATAAAAAAGTCATCAAAAGGGGACCACCCGGAGAGAATTTTATTCTTAACTGCTGATGCCAATGGTGTTCTGCCTCCTGTTGCAAAACTGTATGAGAACCAGGCAATGTTATGGTTTTTAATGGGTTATACAAGTAAGCTTGCAGGAACGGAAACAGGCATTGTTGAACCAGTTTCTACTTTTTCCAGGTTTTTTGGTGAGCCATTTATGCCAAGAAATCCTGATGTTTATGCGTCAATGCTTGGAGAAAAACTCAGAAAACATGGGACCGAGGTTTTTCTTATTAATACTGGATGGAGCGGAGGACCTTATGGTGAAGCGGATAGAATGGATATAAATGTTACAAGGACAATTGTACATAATGTTCTTGAATCTGATTTAAAAGATATTGAATATATAGAGGATAAATTATTTCATATAATGATACCTCAAAGTTTTCCCGGAGTAGATTCAAAAATCCTTAATCCTCAAGATACATGGGAAAATAAAGAGAGATTTGAAAGAAGAGCTTTACAACTTGCTCTGGAATTCAGCGCTCACTTTGATAAAGTATGCGGGAACAAGAATATTGATCCGGAAATAATAAAGAATTGTCCTGGAAAGTAATAAAGGTTTTAAAATTTATTTTTTTTTGTCAATTTTGTCGAACCTGAACCTCCTACAAGTCCCCAACCTGTTAGCCATGTATAAACATCTCCATCAAAAAGAACTACACTCGTTTCATCATAGTCATTATATCCAACAGGTTCTGAGTATAGTTGAACCTCAATTGCTGAATCATCCTCCCATATTATATCCCATGTGTTTGAGTCCTGTGAATTTATAGTAATTGAATTATTATCAACAGAAGCTGTTATTGCTATATCTCCAATATTTACAATAGTTACATGTGCAAGGCTTTGCTTTTTTTTGCATGATGGCATAGAAAAGATAGCAATAATTAATATAAAAAGTAATATGGTTTTTTTATTCAAATTAACCTCCAATTTTTTGGGAAGGTTTATAATATCATAAACAATTTTTCTTTTCAAAATCAAATACATGCAAAGTCAGATTTGTTAAAAAATTAACCAAATGAATATTATCTATAATATCTCTTTTAACATATTAATATATTTTTTATCCTTAAATATTTTTGAGGCTAATAATGCAGCTTTATCATCTCCCAGAATGATTGCACCATAGAGTTTTTTGTTTTTAATTATGATTTTTTTATATACATTATCTTCTTGTAATGTTTTTATTTCTCCATCTTTTGCATTAAATTCTCCAGCAGAGAACAGAGTAATTCCTGTTACTTTTAGTCTTGTTTCAAATGAGGAACCTTTGTATTTGATTTTTTCTCCTGCCATATTTTTCCCTGCAATCTCTCCTTGTTCTTTTGAAGGTATCCATAAGCCATAATTTATCTCTCTATGCTCTGCAATGTCTCCAGCAGCATAAATATCTTTTATGGAAGTTTCCATGTAGTCATTTACTTTTACACCTCTATTTATTTCAAGGTTAATATCTTTTACAAGTTCTAAGCTTGGTCTTACACCTGCAGAAATAATAACAGCATCGGTTTTTACTATTTCTCCTGATTTAAGCATTACTCTTTCGACTTTGTCTTTACCATCAATTTTTTCAGTGATATTTCCCAATTTAAATGATAACCCTTTTCTCTCCAATATAGTTTTTAATACTTCTGCACCTTGCTCATCAAGTTGTCTTGGTAATAATTGATTAAAATATTCTATAATTGTAACTTTTTTTCCTAAAATTGTAAGACTATTTGCAACTTCTAATCCTAACAATCCGCCTCCAACAATTACAACATTTTTTTTGTCTTTGCAGAACAATTTTATATTATCAGCATCTTTTTTTTGCCTAAAAGCAAATACACCTTTTTTATCTATACCATCTATTGGAGGTAAAAACGGTTTGGCACCAGCTGCAAGTAAAAGTTTATCATACTTAAAAGTTACTCCTGAAGAGTCAATAGCATTTTTTGCTTCAAGTCTTATGCCTGTTATTTTTGTGTTAAAGACATTTTTTATTCTTTGTTCTTCATAAAATTTTTTTTGTTTGGCGATTATTTCTTTAAATGTAACTTTATTTGCAAGATAATCAATAAGTCTTGGCCTGAAATAAAACGGATTTTCTGATTTTGTTATGATTGTTATATTACCCTCTTTGTCAATTTTTCTTATGTTTATTGCAGCTTCAACACCTGCTATTCCATTTCCAATTATTAAATGTCTCATTATAATTCCTCCTTATTTAAGGATTTAAGGTTTATGGTCTTTTCTGCAACAATTATTTTTTCGATTTATAATCTTCTATAGCTGCTTTTATGCCTTCTTCAGCAAGTAATGAACAATGAAGTTTTTCTGGGGGTAATCCATCCAAGGCTTCAGCAACTGCTTTATTTGTAAACCTTAGTGCTTCATCTATCTTCTTACCCTTAATCATGTCAATTGCCATTGAACTTGTTGCAATAGCAGCAACGCAACCAAAAGTTTCATATTTTGCATCAATGATCTTATTATCTCTTACCTTTATATAGATCCACATCACATCTCCGCATCTTGTATTCCCAACCTTGCCAATCCCGTCAGCATCTTCTAATTTACCGTAATTTTTTGTGTTTTGAAAATGTTCCATAACTTTCTTACTGTATAGCATTTCATACTCCTTATTTGTTTTTCCAAAAAGGAGACATACTTCTTAATCTCTCAACTATTGAAGGAAGAACCTCTATTAACTTATCTGCATCTTCTTTTTTATTGTATTTCCCAAGACTAATTCTCAGGCTACCATGAGCTTCTTCATGTTTCAGTCCTAAAGCTAATAATACATGAGATGGTTCAAGTGATTTTGAGGAGCATGCAGAACCAGATGAAAGAGCAAATCCCTGGTTATCTAAAAAAGCCAGGATTGATTCGCCTTCAATGTATTTAATTGAAACATTTAAAGTATTGTAAAGCCTCTTATCTGTATTTCCATTTATAATAACATCTGGGATTGTTTCTATGATCCCTTTTTCTATTTTATCTCTAATAGGTTTTAATCTCTTCTCATTTTCATGCATTTCTAAAATAGCCAGTTCCGCTGCTTTACCAATCCCGATTATTCCGGGGACATTTTCAGTTCCGGCTCTAAGACCTTTTTCATGGGCTCCTCCAAAAATCATCGGATTAATTTTAACTTTCTTTTTTTTGAATAAGACACCCATTCCTTTTGGACCATATATCTTATGAGAGGAAATACTTAACATATCAATGTCAAGTTCTTTTACGTCAACCTTCATCTTTCCAGCTGATTGCACAGCATCAGTATGAAAGAGTATTCCCCTTTGATGAGCAATTTTAGAAAGCTCTTTTACAGGTTGAATAGTTCCGATTTCATTATTTGCATGCATTATAGTAACCAGTATTGTTGTGTCCTTTATCTCTTTTTTCAAGTCATCTGGATCAAGCAATCCATATTTGTCAACTGGTAAATATGTTACTTCAAAACCCTTTTTTGATAGATATTTACAGGTATTTAAGACAGCAGGGTGTTCAATTTTTGAAGTGATTATATGGTTTCCTTTTTCTTTTAGTTTTGAAGTAATACCGAGTATGGCAAGATTATCAGATTCTGTTCCACTGGATGTAAAGAAAATTTCATTGACCTCTGCATTTAACAGTTTTGCAACTCTTTCTCTTGCATTTTCAATATCTATGCTTATTTCTCCTGCTTTTCTGTAAAAAGATGATGGATTGAAAAATTTTGTACTAAAATATGGGATTATTTCTTTAGCTACTCTTGGATCTGTTGGAGTGGTTGAATTGTAATCAAAATAATACTTTAAATTCACTTTTATCTCCTTTTAGCACAATTCCAAAACTTTCTTTACAAGTTTTTCAATTCCTTCTGCTATTTCTTTTATACT
>JAUWNT010000140.1 GCA_030612495.1 Candidatus Aminicenantota bacterium | reverse complement strand
TAAGATAATCTCATATTAAAGACCCAGGTCTTTCTCTTTTTGCCCTGGTACAGGGTATAACCGAGATAACCGAAATCAACCTGGGCTTCCTCTGCCGGGAGAGTATGCATACGGATAAAGATATTTTCTCTCCTTTTGATTTGGCAAATATAATCCTTTACCGTAGAGTATCCCACCTTTACTCCTTCTTCTTGCATCTTTTCATGTATCCTTACTCCCGAGAGATTGTCTTCTAACCATTTCATAATCTGTTCCTTATGGTAATCCAATATCCGGGGATGGGGTTTCTTGGCAAGATATTCTTTTCCTTCTTCTATTTCTTTTATTCTTTTAGCCACTGTCTTCCAATCATGGCCAGTAAGTTTTGCTATCAGTGATTTATTCTTATGTCTTTCCCAAAGTGATTTAATAGTTATATACATCGCTACTCCTATCATTTTTTCTACCTCCCTTTAAGTTAAAATTATAACTTAAGGGAGGTATTATTTTATAGATATAACTATGGAATTTTCTCTGGCCTTACCTATGGAATTTATTATAGCTTTGAGGTGAGTGATAAAGAAGGTTACGGGTTACAGGTTGCAAGTTTCGGGTTAAGAAAAAGAACTAAAGAAAAAAGAAGATAAAAAACAAAAGTCGTTGGTATTTAGTATTTAGTAGCAACACGGCGTGCCGTGTTGAATTAGATAAACACGCTGTTAGCTACCGTGTGTCAATTATACTGTTTCCGCTTCGTCCACTAACCGTTTCCATAATGATCCAACGTTTAATTTCTTTGCCCACTGTTCCAGGTAATCTATATCTAACTTCCCATACTGTACTTCATAAACCCGCAAGGCATCTGTAAATTGCTTCTCACTTCCACCGGAGAGTTTTGCCTGCTGTTATCATATATTGGATTCCAGCTTGATTGAGTACTTGAATAACCTTTTTTAATAATTCCTGTTGTGACATTTATCCAGACGCTCCAAAAGTATTTTTTTAAATTCTTCATCGCTAAGATTCGGGAACCTCTTGTGTAACCCATGAATAAAAAGCTGCCTGGTAAATTCAGACAACTCAAATGCTTTAAGCAATCTTTTTTCAGGTGACATTTGACGAAGCACCTGAAGGTATATTTTATAATTTGGACGTTTTTTAATATCCATAATTGCAGCCTCTTCCTTCTCTTTTTGTAATTCCTTTCAAATAAGATAATCCCTTTTTTAGTTAGCTGATTTACCGGACTTACTTTATAAAACCATATTACACAATATATTTAGCGGATTTATGGCTAGTATTGACACCAATTTTTATAAATATCTTCTCGCAATTTGCTCTATAAATTCATCAAAGTCAACCAGTTCATATTGTAGTATTTCGTATATTTTTTCGTCATTAACCTTCCAGTATAGATGCACAAGAAGATTTCTGAATTTAGCCATATTTATTAACTTCTTGGAAAGTTCTTTTGAAATTATTCCTCTATCCCTCAATATTTTAAAACAATCAGAATAACTTTCTGGAACTCCAATATGTTCTTTGGCTATGATGTGATTAGAAATATCAATACAAGCCTCGACTGCAACAATAAGATAATATTTAACACTTCCCAGTGATTTCAAGTCTGCAACAAGTAATTCTTTCTCTTTTTGTCCATATTCCTTTAATACACTCAAGGACTTCTCTATTTCTCCTATCAGAGACACAATTCTCTCTTTATCTACTCCCATGCTTCATCTCCGCCACATGTTCTTGAATTTTGTCTTTAAAATCCCAATATTTTTTCCAGTGTATAGTTATAAAGTTTGTTCTTATATTATCATCAATGTTCTTTATTAATATCCCTTTGGTGGCCCTATACAAAATAGGATCAGAGGCTAGATTTAACCTAATTACATCTACGGGAATTTTTAACATTTCTTCCAATTGATTTGACAATTCTATCTCATAGAAAATTTTTTCTGTTGGAATAATATTTTCATCCACATAAATTGCTATGTCCACATCATTAAAGGTTTCAACTTCTATGAAAGAGCCAAATATATAGGAAAATATTATCTCCTCTTGATTTTTAATAAAATTTTCAATTTTATCTATTACTTCTTTTTTGTAAGCTGATATTTCCATTATTCTCTTTACGCCTTCTGTAATATTTTGTTCCTGTTTTTTTGCCCATCTTTACCAGTATGTTAATCAGTCAATCACAAGATACATTAATCCAGTTATAGGTTGCTGGTTATTCACAATATTTTTAGTATGTTCGGTTGAGTAAATTATATTATATGAGTTTAAGAAATGCAAGAAATATAAGTTCACAAGTTGAGATTGCTTCGGTCGCTAAAGCTTCTTCGCAATGACCCTAGTAAAGCAAGGCTTTACAGGGCAGGCAGAAAATATTTCCCAGGGATAGAGCAGAGATATATTCCCCTTTACTTCTCTTCTTTTTTCCAAGGTAATTATAAAACTTTTTGAATTGGGATATTTTTGCGAAAAATATTCTAAACTTGTGGTTTTCTGCCCGGAGTAGATTTTTCTTACCTCCAGGGTAAAAGCTTGTTTCTGGTGCTGTATGACAAAATCAATCTCTTGTTTTGACTGAGTTCTCCAGTATCTTAAAGAATCTAGGCCAACAGTTTTTCTTAGCTCCGCGTAAATGCAATTTTCAAAGAGTTCCCCGCTCACTTTTTCTACGATATCGTTATATTTTAGATAATTTAAAATTCCAGTGTCTTCAAAGTATATTTTTGGCATTTTGGTAAGTTCGCTTCTTAAGTTTTTAAAAAAGGGAGTTAATCTTCTGGTAATATAGGTGCCTTCCAGTAGAATGAGATAATCATAAACTGTCTCCCTTGCTATACCTATACTTGAAGCAAGCTCGTCAATATTGAGCAGGTTCCCGGCCTGGTCTGCCAAAATTCTCAAAAAGTTATTGAATTTCATAATGTTCCTTATTTTACCAATATCTCTAATATCTTTTTTAATATAGGTCTGAATAAGCTCCTTTAGATAATATCTTCTGTTATTAAGATTGGAAATCAAGGCAATTCTGGGGTAAGCGCCAAAAATTATAAATTCTTCAAATAATTGCTTTAACTCTTTTTGTGTTTTTTTATCTGTATCGGCGACTTTATCCAAATTGATTTTTTTCTTTTTAAACCATAGAAATTCCTCAAAATCTAAACCTAAAACCTCAAAAGTAACAATTCTTCCCACTAAGGATTGCTTAATCTTTGATTTGATATCAAGCACAGATGAGCCTGATATGATAAGCTTAAATCGATCTGAATGATTATCCACCATAAGTTTTATAAAACTTGAAGCGTTATTAAGGTATTGTATTTCATCAATAAACAGGTAGATTTTTCCTTGGGAATTGGAAAAGGCGGGAGAGGAATTTGAATTATATGAAGTTCTTGCATCTATATATCTAATTAAATGATCAATACCCTGATTGCATATTTCCAGTATCTCCAGGTCTTCTAAATCAAAATAGAACACAGCTTCCTCAGGAATTTTGTTAGTGCTTTTCAGCTCATTCATGAGCATCTTCATTATGGTGGTTTTTCCCACCTGTCTTGCACCATAGATAACTATAGCTTCTTTGTAATTTAAAAAATTGCTAATATGAGGTAATATTTTTCTCTTAATAAAGTTCAAGGCAATTAAAACTCCTTCGTTTTTAAATTTAGGATGCATTTTTTATTTGATATTTACTATAGTATAGTCTACATATTATTGTGTATTTTGTCAAGTTGTTTTGGGGCGTACTAATTGTCTACCGGTCACCCGGTCACCCGGTCTGCCAGTCGGGGAAAAGCAAGGAAAAATACAAAAATTGCAAGATAAAGATAGTATTTAGTCGTTGGTATTTAGTATTTAGTGAGGAAGAGATAAAGAAGGTTACAAGGTGCAAGATTCGAGATGCAAGTTAAAATATAAAATACAAGATGTGGGGTGTAAGTGCGGGATTTAAGATTAGTTTTTAGTTATTCGTTTTTAGTTTTTGGATGGAGATTGCTTCGGTCGCTAAAGCTCCCTCGCAATGACAGAGAGAGATAGGACGGGTCGGATAAATCCGACCTCTACCATTTATTGATTCATTATTATTTTTTGGGGGTGGGATTGGACTAAGTTTAGAGCGGCTTGGTGGCCTATGATTTTGGATGCTTCTGTTACTGCTTGGGAAAAAAAAGAACCCCTTCCCTCTTTAGAGTCATTATGGGCATCGGATGCAATGCTGCAAACTAATTCTTCAGATAAGAATTTTTGGGAAATTTTTTTAGGTATGGGTCCAAAAAAACCGCACAGGCTTGCGGCAGTGATTTGGGCTAAGACACCTTTTTGAATAAGTTGGGAGAGTAAAGCCGGTTTTTGTTGAAATTTTAGATTTCTTTCTACATGAGAAAGGATGGGAGTTATACCCATTATCTGCATTTGAAAAAGAATTTCTTCTATATGGAGCGGGATTTGGGTATGAGGAAATTCCAAAAGAATATAGTTTGATTTGTTTAGGGTTAGTATTTCTTTCTTTTTTATTGCTTCGATTATATCTGCACTTAGGTGTACTTCACTTCCGGGAAGGATTTGTAGGGGAAGGTTAATTTCTTTTATTTTTTGATTTAGGATTTTTACTTTTTCTTCAATATCTTTGGGTTTATTTTTATATATGCCATTAAGAATGTGAGGGGTTGCTACGATGGTTTTGATACCGTTCGCGACTGCTTGCTGGCACATGTTTAGGGAAGTGGACCAGGAATCTGCACCATCGTCCATGTGGGGCAATATATGGCTGTGGATATCTATCACTTTTTTTCCTCCGTATTTTAGTGGGGTCAGGTCTTCACATTTGACATAAGCTACTAACTGTTTAATTTAAGATTAGCTTATGTCAAATGTGAAGACCTGACCCCACTAAAATACGGAGGAAAAAAAGTGATAGATATCCACAGCCACATATTGCCCCACATGGACGACGGCTCCTCCTCCTGGTCCCCGTCCCTCAACATGTGCCAGC
>JAUWNT010000180.1 GCA_030612495.1 Candidatus Aminicenantota bacterium | reverse complement strand
TTATAAAATGATTGTAATGGGTTTATATTCATCTCTTTATGATATGAAAAAATTGGGAAAATTATAAGAATTATTATAATTATAAAACAGAAAAAGATATATTTTATGATTCTTTTATTTCTTTTTATCATTTATTTCCTCTTTAAAGTGTTAGATTATAACAATATATAACAAAAAAGACAAGAATCATGTCTTTTGTTTATTGACATAACTTTAATAATTTTTTACTATATAACAAATGATTAAAAAAGGAGTAATATAATGAAAAGGTATGATGTGATCATAATAGGTGGCGGACCTTCAGCCATAATAGCTGGCATCGCTGGTATCAAACAAAGCAAAGATAAGAGTTTTTTAATGATCAAAGAAGATGAAAAAGGTTTAGTCCCCTGTGGAATACCTTACATATTCCATGATCTTGGAGATGTATCAAAAAATGAAATGGGACCAAAAGGCTTTGTGAATGCTGGTGGTGAAGTTCTGATTGACCATGTTAATAGTGTGGATACGAAGAACAAAAAGGTAGGAACTGATAAAGGTAAGACTTATGAATATGAGAAACTTGTATTTGCAACCGGTTCTGTTCCAATTGAACCAAAATTCATAGAGGGATGTGGTCTCGAGGGTGTAGTGTATATTAAAAAGAGATATGACCATATTAAGGATTTAAAAAATAAAACTGATAATGCTAAAAAGATTATCATAATCGGAGGTGGGTTTATTGGTTGTGAATTTGCTGATCAGTTAGTAAAATTCAAAGATAAAGAAATATCCATAGTTGAAATGCAAGAACACTGTTTATTCCAGGCTTTTTCACCTGATATTGCCCAACAAACGGATGAAGCCCTGGAAAATGCTGGTGTTAAAGTCTATACAAATTCAAAAGTTAAAAAGGTAATTGGTAAAAATGGAAGAGCAATTGGAGTAGAGCTTGATAATGGTTCGATTTTTGATGCAGATCTTATAATATGCTCAATAGGATATATACCAGATACAAAACTTGCTAAAAAAGCTGGAATTAATATTAATAAAAATGGCGCTATTGATGTTGATAATTATCTAAGAACAAGTGAAAAGGATGTTTTTGCTGCAGGTGATTGTGCTGGAACAATAGGTTTTATAACTGGTAGGACTGATAATGTTATGCTTGCTTCAACTGCAACAGCAGAAGCAAGAGTTCTTGGATATAATCTGTTTAATATAAAACTTTTAAGAAATTTTGGTGGAGTATTATCAGTTTTTTCAACTGAATTAAATGGAAAAGCCTTTGCATCAACCGGAGCTATTGAACAAACCGCCAAACAAGCGAACGTATCTTATGTGATCGGAGAATTTCAATCTGTTGACCGTCATCCAGCAGCCATAGAAGATAGTTCAAAGCTTTATGTAAAACTGATTGTTTCACCAGGAGATGGGTCAATTATAGGAGGAGAGTTAATTGGCGGTAAGTCAATTGGAGAAATGATCAATATAATCAGTCTGGCTATTCAAAAATCTGTAACAGTGTATGAACTTGTATCCTTTCAGGTTGGTACTCATCCTCTACTTACAACATCACCTACACAATATGTATTAATAAAAGCAGCAGAGCATGCTATTGAAAATATAGAAGCAAACAGGGGCTAAAAAAAATCATATCATATTAAATTAAGTTATTAAAAGTAAATAATGAAACTAATTATTGTTAAAGCTGCCCCAGCTGGAGCTTACATTGCATTCAGCATTGCTTTTTATATCTGGCATGTGGCCACATCAATACTTGGTGTTTTTATTGCCGACTATTTCGATATCAGTGATTTCATTCCAGACATAAAAGATGATTTAAAAAAAATGAGCATATGCTCATTTATAGCATTATCTCTACTTCTTTCAGTATTCTATATTGCTCAAAGCCCATGGATATTTCCAATTTATGCTTTATTCTTCTTTTTTTCTCTAAAAATTGCCTATCTGGATTCAAACCATGGTTTTTTGTTTACTATACTTGGAACAAATATGGCGGGAATGGTTGTTTTTATTTTCATTGTTAAATGGATAAATTTGAAAGGCATATTTTTTCTATACCTGATTTTCTTAATTGCCTTTTTAATTCTATATCAAAAAAATCAAAGGAAAAGAGGTTAATGGAGATGTAGGGGTAAATGACTCAAGCAAAGACTTGACCCTTTGTCCTTTGTGTCCTTTGTTTATTGACATAACTTTAATAATTTTTTATTATATTACAAATGATTAAAAAGGAGTAATATAATGAAAAAGTATGATGTAATCATAATAGGTGGCGGAGCTTAAATATAGAAACAAGCAGGAACTAATAAAAATCATATCACATCAAATGAGTCATAATATTGATCAAATTAAGAGAGTTACATGGATCGGTATTGTAGTTAATTTAGGTTTGGCAGTTGTAAAATTCATTGTTGGGTTTTTAGGTGCCAGTCAGGCAGTCATTGCAGATGCTGTTCACAGCTTGTCTGATATGTTTACCGATTTTGCGGTTATTTTAGGGGTAAAATTTTGGTCTGCTCCACCTGATGAAGATCATCCTTATGGGCATCGAAGGATTGAAGCATTAATCACTATTGTAATTGGTCTTGCCATTGCAATTGTTGCACTTGGCTTAGCATATAAATCTCTTTTTACCATAAGTGCAATTCATATAAAACAAACAGGCTGGATAGCTATTTTAGGTCCAGCTCTTTCTATTGTATTTAAAGAAATTATGTATCGTTGGACTATAATTGTTGGTAAACAGGCAAAATCTACAGCAGTTATAGCAAATGCATGGCATCATCGATCAGATGCTTTAAGCTCAGTACCTGTATTGATAGCTGTTGCAGCATCAGCAATTAATCCTAACTGGGCTTTTATGGATCGTGTTGGTGCACTTATAGTATCGATTTTTATTTTAAAGATCTCATGGGATATAATTAGCCCATCAATATCAGAGCTCGCTGATCGCGGAGCTTCAATAAAAGATCGTGAATTTATAAAGAAGATAGCAATTGGTGTAAATGGGGTAAAAGATGTGCATGCCATACGCACACGTAAATTTGGTGAAAATTTATATGCAGATCTTCATATTCTAGTTGATCCAGAAATCTCTGTTCGTTCAGGACATAATATTTCTGAACAAGTTAAAAAAGAGTTACTTATAAATGGTCCAGGAATATTAGATGTAGTTGTGCACTTGGAACCATATGAATAAATAAAATTAGCTCATATTTACTTTTTTTTGTAGATTTGCTTTCTATGGCTGATCCTGATTATTAATACAATAAGTTCTTTATCATTAAAATTGTACAAAACCCTGTAATCTCCAACCCTAAAACTCCATAGAGTTCCATCCTTTCCTTTTAATGGTTTTCCCTTGCTAGGATTGAGGAGTAATTTTTCCTTTATTGCCTTTAATATTCTTAAAGATTCGGATTCACCGATTTTTTTCAGATCCCTCTTTACTGATTTCTTAAAATAAAGTTTATACAACTATACTCTCCAATTAAAATCTGCTTTTAATTCATTGAGAAATTCCTCTTCTTTTAGAATTTTATCAGAAGGATCTTTAAAGCGGTCAATTGCTATTTTATAGTCAGCCCACTCTCCAATATACATTTCAATTGCCTCTTTAATTATTTCTCCCTTTTTTCTATTTCTCTCTTTAGCTATTGAATCTATGATATCTGCGATATTTATAGGCAACCTTGTAGATATAATTTTTGTGTCAGACATGTTTACCTCCCGAACATAGTATACATTGTAAACAATAAATTTTCAACTATTCTTAAATTTTAT
>JAUWNT010000034.1 GCA_030612495.1 Candidatus Aminicenantota bacterium | reverse complement strand
TTGATATTGAAACACCTCTATATCCAACTTCTTCATCCTTTGCATTATCAGCATCAACACACAGTTGAGTTGCCTTATCCAGCAACAAATTAATAGCTGTTTGACCTCTTTCTAAATCATATTTTAATGCTCTATTGAATTCCTCAGCTAAACTATAAGGTATTTCCTGACAAATCTCCCAGGATTTGTTTAAATATCCTTCAGGTTCTGTGCCTCTTATATAATAATTATATCCAGGCATTTCATCAATAAAAGTAATATCTCGAATATCTTTTTCTGTATAAATTGGTTGAAGCTCAATTTCCTCGTAAGTTTTTGTTACAAGTTTTTTTTCAAAAGGAGCACCTTTTAAATATTTCTCCGCAATCTCTTTCCATTCAGTATAAGTAGGAGGGGGGAAATCTTTAAGAAGGTTTATTTCCTTCTCCAATTTTATTTCTCCTTTTTTAAGGGTTTTGTCTAACATTATTCATCTCCAGAAGTTGTTTCGAATTAAGGTTGTAATTATACAAAATGTAAGAGTAAAAGACAAGAGCGAGATGGAGAAGAACGGCCCCTCTGATTAAGTGACAAAAGTTTAGTTTTTTTATATAATTACTTTATGATAAAAAAAACAATAAAATTAATTTTAGTTTTGCTTCTATTTCCAATTTTTTTTTTAACAAATTGTTCTTCAAAACCAGATAAAATGAAATATTCTAAAACCGCAGACCTTATTCTTAAAAATGGGATAGTGGTTACAATAGATAAAAAAATGAGAATTGTAGAGTCAGTGGCTATAGAAAATAATAAAATAATATTTTATGGAAGTAACATCAGAGCACTTCATTATAAGAGTGACAAAACAAAAATTTTAGATATGACAGGGAAAACCATTATCCCAGGACTTCATGATGCACATCTTCACTTTGAATCCGGAGCAGAATCTATAACTAAAAATCTATCTTTACGATTCTTAAACTTAGAGCAAATTCAAAAAAAAATAAAAGAGGCGGTTGATTCATCGCCTCCTCATGCTGTGATCAGAGCTTTCCGTTTTAACCAGGTCTATTTTAAAAATAAAGAATGGCCAACCAAGTACGATCTTGATAAAATCTCTCCTGAAAACCCAGTAATTATTTCACGTGTTGATGGCCATACTTTATGGGTAAATTCAAAAGTGCTCTCAATGTGTGATATTTCAAAAAACACAAAAGATCCATATGGGGGTGAAATTCAGAGATTTAAGGATGGAACTCCTACAGGGATTCTTAAAGAAAATGCTGAGGACTTTGTTAAAGATATTAAAGGGCCAAAAATGGTTCTTTCTGCAGAATTACAAAAAAGTCCTATAGAAGCAGCAATAGCTTATGCTAACCAACTTGGTTTAACAAGTGTAACAACATCAGGGGATTTAAACTTAATAAAAAGATTAAATAATTTAAGAAAAAAGGGTAAACTCTATCTTAGATTTAATGTATGGTTACCCATAAAAAAAACAAAACAATATTTAAAAAAGGGAATTAAATTTAATAATGGGAATGATTTTGTAAAAGTAAGTTTCCTAAAGATCTATTCAGATGGAACCATTGGTTCTTCAACTGCAGCAATGTTTGAGCCATACATTCACAACCCTGACTCAAGAGGCATATTAATCCATCCAATAAATAAATTAAATCAGTTTATTGAAAATGCACATAAAAATAACTGGCAGGTTGGAATTCATGCAATTGGAAATAGAGCTGTGTATTTAACATTAAATGCAATTGAAAAGGCTCAAAAAAAATATGGTATTAAAAATTTAAGGCACAGGATTGAACACTCCCAGTTTGTGAGAGATTCTGACTTGTTTCGATACAAAAAATTGGGAGTAATTTCATCAATGCAACCCACTCATTGCACCACAGATTTACTTGTAGTTGAGGACAGAATTGGGAAAGAATGTGCAAAACAGGGATATAGATGGAACTCATTCGTAAAAACAGGTTCAATACTTGCATTTGGAACAGACTGGCCTATTGAACCTTTGGATCCTAGAAGAGGGCTTTACTCTGCAATTGAACGAAAAAACATTGAGAATGGTCAAACTAAAGAAGAATGGTTTCCTGAAGAAGATATTTCTATTATTGAGGCGATAAAAGCCTACACTTTTGGATCAGCATATGCATCTTTTAATGAAAATAGGCTGGGTTCTATTGGAAAAGGGAAATTAGCTGATCTAACTGTTTTTGATGGAAACCTATTAGAAATAGCAAAATCTAAACAAAGAAAAATCCTTTCAATTCTAATTTATATGACAATAGTAAATGGAAAGATTGTTTATAAAAAATAGTATAACCTGAAAAAACTACCAGATATTTTTAAGAAGCTCAGCTATTTTTTCCAAACCTTGTTTATCTGTTTGATTAAAATCATCAAATTTTTCACTATCAACATCAAGTACTGCTTTTAAATTCCTATTATTATCAAAAATAGGTACTACTATCTCTGAATTAGACCTTGGATTACAAACAATGTGTCCCTCAAATTTCTTAACATCCTGTGCAATAATTGTTCCTTTTGATTTTACAGAAGTTGCACAAACACCTTTTTCGAGGCTAAGTTTTACACATGCAGGCGGTCCCTGAAAGGGACCTAACAAAAGATGATCTTTCTTATAAAAATAAAATCCAACCCAGAAAAAATTTGGGAAATACTCTTTAAGAATAGCTGCTGTGTTTGCAAGTGTTGCAATAATATCTATATTAAATTTCACTTTTTGTTTTACCTGTTTAATTGCCCATTTATATGATTCCTCTTTTTTCAATTACCCCCCTTTTACAAAATTTACGAACTATTTTCAAAAAAGTTTTTATAAAATAAGAGTTGACATAAAAAAATCTTATATTATAATGATTCAGGGACTTAAAATGAATACAGCAGTAATAATAATTATATTTATTGTAGCATTGTTAATTTCTGTGGGTTTTTTAATACTTGTTCTTACCTTAGTGCCAGCAATAAATCAGTTAAGGTCTTTACTTTTTGATTTAGAAAAAACCTCTTCGGAAGTTAGAGACCTTACTTTTAAATTAAAAGGAATAAGTGAAAAGGTTGATGAAGATATAGACAAGGTTGATTCATTACTGAATTCTTCAAAAAAAACAATTGATGTTGTTTCAAAATCAGCTAATTTGATAAATAAAAATATTTTAAAAAGGTCAGCTGGAATTTTTACACTTTTTTCTGCCTTAAAATTCGGCTGGAATTTTGCAAAAAAAATTAAAGGAGGAAAATAAATGTCTAACGAAAAAAATGGATTCTTTGGAACTGTATTTACTTTTTTAACAGGAGCTACAATTGGAGCTGGTTTAGCTTTATTATTTGCACCTCAATCAGGTGAAGAGACAAGAAAAAAGATCAAAGATGCAAGTGACAAATTAAACAAAGAAGCTAAAGACAATTACGAAAAATACTCAAAAGAAGCGAAAAAGGCTATTGAAATAGTAAAATCAACTTCAGAAAAATCTATTGATCAAATGAAATCCTTTATTAAAGGAGCTAAAGAGACTTTAAAAAATGAATTAATAGAAGAAGTTGAAAAAGAGGCTAAAACCTCTCCAAAAAAGAAAAAGGCCTGAATTAAAAAACAGGAATAAAAGATGGAAATTTGTAATATAAAGGGGAGAGAAGTACTTGATTCAAGGGGTAATCCCACAATTGAAGTAGAAGTAAAATTGGAGAATAGAATATCAGGAAGAGCTATGGTGCCTTCAGGAGCTTCAACAGGTGAAAAAGAGGCTGTGGAGCTTAGAGATGGCGATATGAAAAGATTCCAGGGAAAAGGGGTTTTAAAGGCAGTTGATAATGTGAATAAAAAAATAGCTCCAGCAATTATTGGGTTTTCTGTTCTAGAGCAAAGACAAATAGATTTAGCAATGATTGATCTGGATGGGACTCCAAATAAAGAAAAGTTTGGTGCGAATGCGATCCTTGGAGTTTCTCTTGCTGTTGCACGAGCTGCATCAAATGCTCTTGGATTGCCATTATACAGATACCTTGGCGGGGTAAATGCCTCTATACTCCCAGTTCCATGTATGAATGTTATTAATGGAGGTGTACATGCTGGAAATAATGTAGATTTCCAGGAATTTATGATTGCACCTCATAATGCTCCTGATTTTAGAAATGCCATACGTATGGGAATAGAAACTTTTCACACTTTAAAAAGCGTTATATCAAAAAAAGGATATAGTACAGGTGTTGGAGATGAAGGAGGATTTGCACCAAACCTGAAATCAAATGAAGAAGCAATAGAAATAATTCTGGAAGCTATTGAAAAAGCTGGGTATCAACCTGGCAAAGATATCTCAATCTGTCTTGATCCAGCAACAAGTGAAATGTGGGAACATGGAAAGTATATTTTTTCAAAATCCGGACAGCCTCAAAAAAGTTCCGAAGAAATGGTTGATCTTTGGATCAATTGGGTTGAAAAATATCCGATTGTACTTATAGAAGACGGAATGGCTGAAAATGACTGGCAAGGCTGGAAAATGCTAACTGATTCAATTGGAGAAAAGATAGAACTTGTAGGAGATGATCTGTTTTGCACGAATTCTAAACTTCTAAAAAAGGGCATTGAATCAGGTGCTGCTAACTCAATATTAATCAAATTAAACCAAATTGGCACTTTGACAGAAACTATGGAAACAATAAAAATGGCATATAATAATAATTACAATTGTTTCGTATCTCATCGTTCAGGAGAAACAGAAGATACATTTATTGCAGATTTAACTGTTGGTGTGGGTGCTGGACATATAAAAACAGGCTCAGGATGCAGAAGTGAGCGAATAGCAAAATACAACCAATTATTGAAGATTGAGGAAGAGTTAGGCTCAACAGCAATCTATAAAGGTATAGAAACATTTAAGAATAAAACAAAGTAAATCGTAAAACTATATATATAAATAGAAATACAAACTCATCCTATTTCTTATAGATTAAAAGGTAAAATCAGAAATGGATAAATTCATTGAAATAAAAGGCGCAAAAACAAATAACCTGAAAAATATTGATGTATCAATACCAAGGGGAAAAATAACATCAATTGTGGGTGTTAGCGGAGCAGGTAAAACTTCACTTGCATTTAAAACCTTATATGCTGAAGGTTACATCAGATACATTGAATCAATCTCACCATATATAAGGCAATTCCTGGATAAAATAAAAAAACCTGAATATGAGAAAATTGAAGGATTACCTACAGCAATTTCTTTCAGACATAAGAAACCTGTAAAAAATCCAAGATCAATTGTGGCAACTGCCATGGATATATATGATTACTTTAAAATTCTCTTTTCAAAAATTTCAGAATTTTACTGTCCAAAATGTGGAAGAAAAATCATCAAATATACAATTGATGAGATTGTCTCAGAAATATTTGAGATTGGTAAAGGTAATATAAAAATATGCTTCGAATATAAGGGAGATGCCTCTTTTCTGATTAACAGGGGGTATTACTTTTATATTGAAAATAATAAAAAAAAGAGGATTGACAAAAACATAAAGGGAAAGGAAGTTGATGTGATCCTTGATACCATTGATATAAATATAGAGAATAAAAGTAGAATATTTGAAGCTATTGATAAATCAATCTCTTATGGAAAAGAAACAGCAATAGTTTTTTTCAATCGGGAAAAGATTAAATTTCCGACTAATTTATTCTGTCCGGAGTGTGACAAACACTATTCTGAGCCTGAGCAAAGCCTATTCTCTTTCAATAGTCCAAGCGGAGCATGCCCAATGTGTAAAGGTTTTGGAGATATTCAGGAACTTGATAAAGAGCTTATCTTTGACAAATCTTTATCAATCTCTGAAGGAGGGATAATCCCGTTAAGAACAAAAATAAACAAAGGATACTTAAATTATCTAATAGAAAAAACAATTGAAAAAGGGATAAACATCAATAAGCCTGTAGGTTTTTTAAATAAAAGCGAAATAAACTTCCTGATGTATGGGAATAAGAATTTTCCCGGAATTAAAGGACTTTTTGATTATATTAAAAAGAAAAGCTATAAAGTCCAGGCAAGAGTCTTTCTCAGTAGATATACATCTTACAGAAAATGCCCTGAATGCAATGGTTTTAGATTAAATAAAATTGCGCTCTCATTCAAGGTTATGAATAAAAATATTGCAGAATTACTCTCCCTAACAATAGAAGAAGCTTTTAGTTTTTTTAACTCTATTAGATATAAAGACTATAAAAACAGGATATCTTATGAGGTTTTGGATGAAATTAAGTTAAGACTGAAATATTTAATAGATATTGGACTCCCATATATACATTTAAATCGTCATACATTCACACTTTCAAAAGGTGAATTTCAAAGAATTAACCTTGCATTTATACTCGGATCAACTATCTCAGATTCCTTATTAATTATTGATCAGCCATCATGTGATCTTCATCCTTTTGACTATGAAAAACTCATAAAATTTCTAATAAATTTAAAAAAAAATGGTAACACTGTTTTAATAGTTGAACATAATAGAGATATTATTAAGAACTCAGATTATATCGTAGAATTAGGCCCTTTATCAGGTAAAAAGGGTGGTAGTCTGATCTTTGAAGGAGATTCAAAAGATTTCTTTAAACAAAAAAATACAATAACACAAAAATTTTTAAATAAGCCTTTTGAATTAAAAAAAGGTAATAAAAAATTCAAAGAATTTTTTATTTTTAAAAATGCAAACACACATAATCTAAAAAATTTTAATTTTAAAGTCCCTAAAAATTCTTTTACTATCATAGCGGGTGTTAGCGGAGCAGGGAAAACCACATTAATTTACAATGAAATTTATCTAAAACATAAAAACAGAAAAAGCTTTAATAATATAGTATTTATTGATCCTGGAATTAATAGAATAAGATCCAATACGAATATTGCAAGCTTTTTTGAAATATACACCACAATTAGAGAGCTATTTTCAAAACAAAAAGAGAGTAGAATAAAGAATTATTCTCCCGGGCATTTCTCTTTTAATTCCCCTCTTGGAAGGTGTGATAAATGCAAAGGGAAAGGTTTTCAAGAGATTGAAATGCAATTTTTACCCTCAGTTCAAATAGGCTGTGTAGATTGTGGAGGAAAAGGCTTCAACCAGGATGTTTTGAAAATAAAATATAAAAACAAAAATATATATGAAATACTTGATCTAAGTATTGATGAATTTTTCAATTTAATTGAAAAAGAACTTCCTAAAATAAAAAATGTTTTACTGAATATAATTGAAAATGGTATGGGTTGCTTAAAATTGAGTCAAAAATTAAAAACATTAGCTTCAGGTGAATTACAAAGAATTAAATTAATTAAATTTCTGAATAAACAAAAAAGAAATACCCTGTTTTTAATTGATGAAGCTTCCTTTGGATTACATAATTATGATATAGAAATGATAAAAAAACTTATAGACAATATTATAAAAAACAATAACACTGTTGTTGCAGCTGATCACAATATTAGCCTTATTTCAAATGCTGATTATATAATCGAGCTGGGTCCTCAAGGTGGAGAAGCAGGTGGAAACTTGATTTTTCAAGGAAAATTAAATGATATAGTATATAATAGAAAAAGTATAACAGCACAATACTTAAAAAAATCAAAAAAACTCTTGACAAATAAAAAATTATATTTATAAATAATACATAAAAGTTTATTGAATTTGAGGATTGATTGTTTAAGGAGTAAGACAATGGAACAAATTGAAGTTAATTCTTGGGAAACGCTTAATGCTTTGAAAGCATCAGCAACAAAAATATTTGACACTATTGGCGATATTAATATGGACGAACAAACGTCTGTATTCTGCTGTATAGAAGATGATTACATTGAATTATATTACAATGAAATCGAATCTAACTATATCAGGCATTTTGACAATGAAGAAGAATTTTTTCAATTTATTGAAATCAGGAAAAATGAATTAGGTAATGAGGATTTCCATCCAACAGATTATTACAACGAAGATAATGAGCTTAGCGATGAAAATTCAAATGAAAATTATGATGGTTATAGTATATCAGGTGAAGGTGATGAAGATAAATTTTAGAATTTATAAATGAGTGATAATGATTTAAGAGAGAAGAGAAAATTGGCTGAGTATTCAATACTTGGACTAATGTTCCCTGTTTCTATTGCAGTGGGCCTTGCAATAGGATATTTTCTTGACAAGCTATTAAACACAAGCCCATATCTATTAATTATCTTTACAATATATGGTGTTGTTGCTGCTTTTGTACATTTAATAAAAGTTACAAAACAAAATGGGAAAAGAAAAAAAGGCTGACATTATTAAAAGAATCATAAAAATTGCAGTTATCGTGCAAATAATTATAATTATTTTTTCATTTTTTTTTACAATGAATTTTATTTATAGTATAATTACTTTTTTAGCAAGTATTATAGGAATATCAGGCTTTTTTATAATGATAAAATTAATAGACAAATGTTTGTTCAAAGGTAAAGGAATTACACTACTCTTTCTTATAAGTTTTTTAAAAATGGGACTGATAGCTGTTGTTTTTTACTTTATATCTAAAATTTCTGAAAAAGCTACTTTATTTTTTTTACTTGGACTCTCAGTAATTGTCATCTCTATTATGATAGAAGGCGCTTACCAATTCTACAGGAGCTTTTCAAATGATAGAGCATGAATTTTTAATTGTTAAATTTATTAATAGTTTTTTAAAGTGGCTCTTAAGTATCTTTGGCTTAAGCTTCGAAAAAGGAAAAGAAATTCTTCCTACTCATGTTGTTATGGCATTGGTAGTAACAATATTAATAGTTCTCTTCTTTAAACTTGTTGTTAAAAACCTATCAAATTTCCCAAATAAAACTCAATTTATGTTGGAAGGTTTATTTAAAGCATTTAGATCATTGATTGACGATGTGATAGGAAAAGAAGGAAGAAAGTTTCTTCCAGCAATTGCAACACTTGGCATTTTTATTGCTGCTTGCAACTTAATTGGACTTTTCCCAGAGCTAAATTCACCTACATCCAACTTAAATGTAACTGTTGGATGTGCTATTTTTGTTTTTATTTACTATCATTATCAGGGGATAAAAAAGCATGGTTTCTTTGGATATATGAAAACCTTTATGGGGCCGGTTTGGTGGCTTACACCATTATTTTTCCCAATAGAAATAGTATCTCATCTTTCAAGGCCTCTATCTCTTTCAATGAGGCTTTTTGGAAATATATTTGGTGAAGACCTTGTTATTGTAATCATAGCTTCCATAATCCCGTTTATAGCTCCAGTTCCAATTATGGCTCTTGCTATATTTACATCACTTCTTCAAGCTTTTATTTTTGTAATGTTATCATTAATTTATCTTGGTGGAGCTTTGGTTTCCGAACATTAATATTAAGGAGGAAATATATATGAAAAAAAAATTAATAGTAATCTTTTTTGTTATTTTAACATCTTCAGTAACACTTTCAGCAGCAGAAGAGGTGAAAAATATTAAAGATGCAACACCATTATTCCTATGGTCTATTATTGTTGGGCTTGTTACACTTATGTTTGCTGCAATATGTGGGGCGTTTGCTCAATCAAAAGCCATAAGAACAGCTTGTGACAACATAGGAAGAAATCCTGCTGCTGGTGATTCGATAAGGACAGTACTTATTATTGGTCTTGCACTTATAGAGGCATTAGTAATCTATGTTCTATTAATTGATTTAATTGTGTTCTTCGTTAAATGGGGTAAGTATACTTTTTAACAATAGTAATAGAGTAATAGGAGAGAACGATTGTTCTCTCCTATTACTTAAAAACTTAAATCATTAATCTATGAGCCTAAAAGATTTTAAATTACCAAAAAATATATGGAAAGCTTTCAAAGAATTTCTTAAGTCCGATGGAATAGATAAAGCCAGTATACTTGCTTATTACTCCATATTTTCAACTCTATTCTTATTAACTTTTGCTATTTTTATATTTACTAAATTTTTAGGTAGCTCAGATATTACTATTAAAAGTATATATCCCTTTTCTCCAGATTTCTTTTCGAAAATTTCCCCTGATATACTTATAAAAGCTGAAGAAATTTCTACTAGATTAAAAGAAATTGGTATAATTGGAATTGTATTCTTTCTTTTTTTGGGCTTTTTACTAATAAAAAAAATCGTACAATTTGTAAATGAAATGTGTGAAACATACATAAATTACAAAAAAATAAATAAACCGTTTCTGGTAAGAAGAATAAGTGAGTTTAGTCTGCTTTCCATTTTAGGAGTTTTGCTTATCTTTAATTTTTTTGCAACTAATTTCATTTCAACTGCAACCACTCTTTTCTATGGAAATAAATTTTTAGCCAGCCATATTAATCCTGATTTCATTAATTCCCTAAATAAATTTTTAATATTATATGTAGCACCTTTTTTAGTAACATTTTTATTTTTCTTTATTTTATATAAATGGATACCTGAAAAAAAAATATATATAAAAGGAGCATTTATTGCAGCTATTATTTCTACCATTCTATGGGAGATTGTAAAAAGAGGGTACACATTTTATTTGATAAATATATCTTTGGTGGGGAAAATAAAAGGCCCAGTTATTGCCATTATCCTATTCGGATTCTGGATGGAATTCTCTATGGGTATAATGTTGTATGGTGCTAAATTAACCCACATTTTAGATAAGGAAAAAAATGATAAAATTAAAAGAGATAAATAGGATTATTAATGGTAAGCTAAATGGAGATCCTGATTATTTAATCCATTCTGTTAATTCGATTTCAAAAGCAAATCAAAAAGAGATCTCTTTTGCAGTTAAAGATAGTATTAAACTTGAAAAAGTTATTGCAGGCGCTCTGATTGTAAAAGAAGATAGTCATATCACATACTCAAATCTAATATATGTTAAAGAGCCTTACTTAGCTTTTGCTAAATTGTTAGAATATTTTTTCCCACATAAAAGGTTTAATAAGACAATAAGTAAAAATGCTTATATTTCTAAAACTGCTCATATTGGGAAAGGTGTGACAATAGGGGCTTTCTCTTATATTGGTGATAACACAACAATTGGATATAATACTGAAATTCATTCAGGAGTTAAGATATACAAAAACGTTAAAATTGGTAAAAATTGCATTATATATTCAAATGTTGTTATAAGAGAAGATATTGAAATTGGAAATGATGTAACAATACAGCCAGGAGCAGTTATTGGAGCTGATGGTTTTGGATTTACCCGGTTATCGAATGGTCAACCAGTTAAAATCCCTCAAAAAGGGAAAGTAATAATAGGAAATAATTGTGAAATTGGGGCAAACACCTGTATTGATAGATCTACAATAGAAGAGACAATTTTAAATGATTATGTAAAACTAGACAATCTCATTCAAATAGGTCATAACACTAAAATTGGTAAGTCAACTGCCATTTCTGCTTTATCTGGTATATCTGGGTCAGTTGACATTGGTGAGAATGTGATAATGGGAGGGCAAGTAGGTATTGCAGATCACATAAAAATCGCTGACGGAGTAATGATTGCTGCTAAATGCGGTGTTTCAGGGAATATAAAAAACAAGAGTATTATTGCAGGCATCCCTCATCAAGAAATAACAAAATGGAGAAAAAGTTTTGTAATATATAGAAATATTGAAAAATATATTGAGAAAATTAAAATTCTTGAAAATAGAATCAAAGAATTGGAGGAAAAATGAAAAAAATATTAATAATCCTGTTTATTATTCTTGTTATTTCCCAGTTTTTACTTTTTTCACAACCAGTCATAAAATTCAAACAAAAGGTTGTAGATTTTGGCGAAATTGAAAGTGGTAGAGTAATTAACCTTAAATTTGAGTTTATAAACGATGGGGATACTGCACTGATTATAAAAAATATAAGAACCTCATGCGGATGTACTGTAACACAAATCGAAAAAAAAGAGTATAATCCAGGTGAAAATGGGAAAATTCCGGTAAAATTCTTTTCTCAAGGCTATAGTGGAAAAATCGTTAAAACCATAACCGTAATTACAAATGACAAGACAAATCAATATATAAGATTAAAAATTACAGGAAAAGTAATATTAAAAAATTTTGCTTCTATTAAAATTTTTCCAGACAGAGTTAATTTTAAAGATATTAAAATTGAAGAAAAATATTCTAAAAAAATATCAATTCAAAATACCGGAACAATCGATTTGGTAATACTTGAAATCACGCATGCTCCAGAGATAATGGTTGAATTTGAAAAAAAAATCATAAAACCTGATGAAATTTCAGAAATTAATATTATATTAAATCCAATGCAAACAGAAAAGCTCACTACATTTTTAAAGATAAGAACCAATGCATATAGACACCACGTATCAATCGTAAGAATAGACACACGATAGGGAACAATCAATTACAAACAACATAATCTATGAATAAAGAAAATTGAAATTAATAAAAAAATGAAGCAAGTTAAGACTAAAGTGGCAGAGATATGGGCTATAGGTGGTGGTAAAGGTGGAACAGGTAAAACTTTTTTATTCAGTCAACTTGCTACATATTTAGCATTAAAAAAAAAACAAGTCATATTAATTGATAGTGATTTTGGTGGAGCTAATTTAAGATATTTCTTTAATATAAAAAAAAGTGAAAAGTCTATAAAAAATTTTTTTGTAAACAAAGAACCTCTTGAAAACCTTTTATCACACACAAATATAAAAAATTTGAAAATAATAACTGGAGATCGCAATTCTATCTCTATAAGTAGTATTAAATATTCACAAAAGATGAAATTCTTAAGACATATAAAGATGTTAAATGCAGATTATATTCTAATAGATCTTGGGGGCGGTTTGAATTTTAATACAATCGATATTTTTCTTCTGGCAGATAAAATGATAGTTATCACTGTTCCTGAGATAACTGCAATTGATAATTTATTCCAATTTGTTAAAAATGCATACTTTAGAAACTTAAATTTTTTACTTAAAAAGCACAAATTAAAAGATGCTGCTAAAAATATATGGGAAGATAGAAAAATTTATGGAATCAAAGATATTGTTGATTTAACTGATTATATTAAAGGTAACCTGGATTTTGACGGATCTATTTCTAAAAAAATATCTGAGTTTTCTATATTTATTGTTTTAAATAAGCTTAGAAATCCAAATGAAATTAACCAGGGATTTTCAATTAAAAGCCTTTGCATTAAGTACCTGGGAATACCTTCTATATATGCTGGATATATAGCTTCCGATGACAATTTTAGGAAAAACTTAAGCATTTCAGATTATTTACCAAAGTTTAACATTTCAACTCGAATCCAAAAAGAAATCACTGAAATTGCAGAAAACATAATCAATAAAGAACAAATAAAAATAAGTAATATAAAAAATGCATGAACAAGATTATAAAAAATATTTTGAAATACTTGAATTAAAGCCAGATACAACCTTTTCAGAAGTAAAGGAGGCATATTCACACTTGAAAAAATTATATTCATCAAACTCCTTTATTTTTGCTCCTATAGAGGGTACATTGGGAAAAGAAAAGCGGAAAAAGATTTTGGAACAAATTGAAACAGCTTATGCTATACTTTCAGATTATTATTTGTCAGAAAAAAAAGAAAAAACCCAAACCATAAAAACTACAGTATCAAATGAACATGTTCCTGAATTTGATATATATGATGGAAATGCCCTAAGATTAACAAGAGAAGTCCTGGGAATTAATTTGGAAGAGGTTGCTTTTTTTAGCAAAATATCCTTAAAGTATCTAAAAAATATCGAAACAGAAAGATTTGACCTTCTTCCTCCTAAAGCTTATGTAAGAATTTTTGTAAGAAAATATGCTGAGTATTTATCTCTAGACATAAAAAAGGTAACTGATGATTATATGAAGAAATATGAAAATAAGAACAAAAATGAGTTCTAAATTAAAAAATTAAATTAATAGACCTATTTTAATTCTAACCTTTTACAATAACACCTTCTACACACAGATACATATTTATCATTACCACCAATTTCAATTTGAGCACCTTTATCAACAGGTTTACCATCTTTAAATTTTAATAGCATAGTAGCTTTTTTTGAACAATACCAGCATACAGCCTTAACCTCTTCAATTTTATCTGCAAAAATAAGAAGAGCTTCGCTCCCTGAAAAGAGGTAATTCCGAAAATCATTTTTTAAACCATAAACAATAACAGGTATATTCAATTGGTCAACAACTTCAGTAAGGGCAATGACTTGAGCTCTTGTCAAAAATTGTCCTTCATCTATCAATATACAATCAGGGTGAGTTTTTTCTGCTAATTTAAACAAATTAATTTTATTATCAATTATTTTTGCGTCTCTTTTAAAACCCATTCTGGAAACGATTTTCCCTTTCCCATACCGATCATCAATAGAAGGAGTACAAAGTAAAACCTTTTTATTTTGCTCCTCATAATTATGTGCTATTTTCAATACTTCGGTTGATTTCCCTGCATTCATAGTTGAATATCTAAAATAAAGTTGAGCCATTAATCTCTCCTAATATTTATTTTTTCGATCTTAAAATTTCAACTCTCTTCTCTTTTATGGAAAATGAAATAACACCAACTCCTTTAATATGTGCATAAAGTATTTCATAAAGATTCTTTTTACTTACTGATCGTTCTTTTACTTTATTATAAATGTAGTAATACTTATCAAAATCATAAGCATTAAAAGCAATTGTATAAGTAAGAGAGTCAACAATTTTTTTGCCATTTGCAAGATGACACTCCACTGAAACTACTTTACCTTCTGAGTCGCAATATATTTTATATTTCATACCAGAAATTTGTAGATCAATATTATTTCTAAATTGACTTCTTTTTAATATAAATTGTTTTAAATCACTTCCTTTCATATACCCTGTAATAACCCTATTTTTATCTACATATGAATACAATTTTGGGATCATCTCTTTAAATAAAGACTCTCCAGCTTTTATCTTATAGTTTTTCTTTTGCAATCTACTCGGAAATAAAGCAATATTTACTCTCGATGAACATCTCATTGCATCAGCTATTAGATTACCAGCAGTTGTAGATGTGCCAAAAGGATCATTTCCTGCTGATATTTCAACCTCAGTTTTACCTATTTTGGTCAAACCTCCTTCATGTATAAATTCCTCAAATGTTCTTTGAATACCGCTATATATAGTTAAATCCCTTTTCTGTTTTAAATATTGAATTATGGCATCTACAACCCCGGTTTTCAATGATCTCCCAGGATCTTTATGACTGAATTTATAAACACTCGCAACATAACTGTTTAAACCTACATTATAGGTTTTACTTTCATCTAAAGATTCACCCTTCTCATTTATGAGTTCAATGGCTTTTACTTCATTTGTTATTGTATGTTTTACAATATATTTAATTCCAGAAACCATAAGATCCGTATGTTTATAGCGTTCATAATCAAACTTAATAAGAGTTCTTATCTCAGCAGTACTCATTTTAAATTGAACAACTTCATTATCAAAAGGGAAAAGAGTATATATATCCTTTATTGTTACCTTATCTTCCAGCTTATCCATACGGATTCCCCCGGAATTTTGAAAGACTATATCAAAGCCAAGAATGTTTCTAACTGCATCTGTCATTAAGCTTCCTAACTCTGAATTTCCTACTATGGGTTTAGTCAATTTGGTTAAGACTTGATTTAATTCTGGATTATCATTATATTTTGCTATAAGGGCTTTTACCTTAGGATTTTCCTTTTTAAACGAGTTTAAATCAATCAATTCTCCTATTTTTTTTATTATTTGACCATTTTTTAATGTTATTACAATTTTTCCAAGATACTCACCATATGCTCCAGCTTGAGTAATTAATACTCCATTTGTCTCTATTGGATTTTTAATAATAGTATGAGAATGACCGCCAACAATAATATCTATACCTTGCATTTCTTTTGCAAGTATCTCATCATCCTTATAACCCAAATGACTTAAAGCAATAAAAATATTGCTTCTCTTTTTCAAATACCTAAATCGTTTAGCAACTTCAATACCATTTGGAAAAACTAATCCTTCAACGTTTTTTGGTAAAGTACTGGGTATTTGAGTATCTTCATCTATCTGAATGAGACCCAAAACTGCAATTTTCAACCCATTTTTTGTTTTTAAAATAACATATGGTTCAGGCTGAGAGATAACACCTTCATAAACCTTAACATTTGCACATATAATTGGAAAATTTGCCCTTTTTATAAAACTTTTAAAAATGGTTTGTCCATAATCGAAATCATGATTACCAATCACTTGAACATCAAATTTCAATCTATTCATCAACTCAAGTATAGGTTCTCCTTTAGGGACATAATGATCAACAATAGGATTGCCACTAAAATTATCTCCTGCATTCATCAAAAAAACATCCGGATTGATTTTTCTCTCATCTTCTACTAATTTTGCTATCTTTGCAAAGTTGTCAATATGGCTATGCACATCATTGATATGAAATATAACTATTTTAGTTTCATCTTGTATATTTTTATTATTTTTATCTGCTTGAATACCTTTCAGGTTAAAACTTAACATTAAGCATATAAACCCGATTAATACCTGAGTAATAAATAGATTAAAATTAGTATGTCTCTGTTTCACAATTATCTCCTTAACATTTGTTTTTTATATACAAGGTTTCCCCAGCAGATAATTCACCACTAAGAAACCTCTTATTATTATGCTTATCCACAACTATTTTTTCATTATCTCTTATAAATTTATATTCCTCTTTTGAATATTTAAGTAAAGCATCTCTTACTAAAGCTCCATTGAAAATTTCTATTTCTCTGTCATTAACTTTAACTTTCATTAACAGTGCCCTATTATTTTTGTTTTTAGATACTTCATATAACAATTAGATTATAATTGAGCTATTCTAAAATGTCAAAAAGAAT
>JAUWNT010000106.1 GCA_030612495.1 Candidatus Aminicenantota bacterium | reverse complement strand
AATGTTATTGAGGATTGGATAAATCAAAAATTTTTGAAAAAGCCATGCACTTATGGTGAAGACAGAAGCTTAACTAACCAGGTTTTACGCACTGGCTCCGGGACTTTTTACCAGAGAAGCGCTGTGTCTTTTACAATTGTCCCGGAAAGTCTCCCAAAAATATTAAAAATGTTCACTCGCTGGACAAGGAGCAATATCAGAGAAAGCATAATTTTTTCAAGATTTATGTTCAACTCTAAAAGAAAAGGCAATCGGATTCTTCCTTTTATTGATTTTTTTTCAATAATCTCTTTAATCATCTTTCATTTTTTTTGGTTTTATTATTTTATCTTATCAGGTTTTGTTGGTGGGAATTTAATAATACGTATACTCGCCTATTCAACCCTATTCAGCTTTTTTTTCATGCTATATTACTTAAGAATAGAAGGGAAAAAAGATGTTCCTTATATGCTCGTTTTTTCTATTTTCACAACAATTTTTTCAATATTGATATATACAGTAGCAGTTTTCACCCTAACAACCAAAAAGTGGTCAAATAGATAATAACCACATTAAAGTAAGTTATTGAAATTTAAGTATTCCTGAATATTATATCTTCTCTCTGAAACCACTTAGCACAAAAATACAAACTTAAACCAGCAAGTATAAATAAAGACATATAAACTTCTGCAAGTAGACCCGCTTTAATGGTTCCAGAAATAATCTCTTTTGTTGCTAAAGACACATTTAAAACAGGAATTAAAGCTGTAACTGAATCTAACTTAACTCCGGGGAATAACCCTATAAAAACAGGGAATATAACAAGAAAATTAAAAGGAGTCATAATACTTTGGGCTTCCTTAAATGAGTGTGCAAAAATGGAAATAGATAGCAATAAAGCAGCAAAAAAAACACACAAAGGGATTAAAAGTGTGAAAACAAGCAAAATAGATTTGTAATCTACAATTCTAAGTAAAATAGTTAATATTTCCTCTGGAATCTCTTGCGATGTTTTTAAAGCAAGAAAAAGGCTGAATACTGATATAGCTGCAGTCAGTATTCCTGCAAGGAAAATAACACCAAATTTTCCATACACAATCTGCAGCCTTTTAGCAGGAGAAACTAATAATGTCTCAAGCGTGCTTCTTTCCTTCTCTCCTGCACCAAGATCAATTGCAGGATACATTGCACCTATAAAACAAAAAATAACAAAAATATATGGTAAAAATCCACCAATTTTTTCTCCAAATTTTTCCTTCATAGATGCAATATCATGTTCATCAATTTCTACTGCCTTTACAATACTCCTGTTTATTTTCAATTCTTTAAAGCGTATGAATATCAAATTATCTTCAAATTCCTTTAATAAATTTACCATTCTACTTTTCTGAATGTTTACCTCTTCAGATGATTTATAATAAAGACGAACGATACCAGATTCTCTTTCATTAATCTTAGAATCAAAATCTTTGTTAAAAATAATTGCAAAATCTAAATTTCCATTTCTAATCTTATTAGTTATCTCATGTTCTTTTACATTTTCTTTCAAATTTATTTTTTTTTTACCTTTTAACAAACTTTTAAAAGATCCGCCATTTTTGTTTAAGATAAGAGCTACATTTAATATTTTTTCTTCTGCTTTCTGTCTCTGTTTAACTGTAATTTTAGTAGCAATATTAATAAGAATAGGAAAAAGCAAAAGCGGAATAACGATCATTACTAATATTGTCCTTTTGTCTCTTAATGTATCTATTAATTCTTTTTTAAAGATGATGAATGTTTTTTTCACCTTACGCCTCCTTTATGATTTTTATAAATTCATCTTCTATTGTTCCAGTTTTCATGTGCGCAATAAAATTCTCATAAGTAGAATTATAGAGAAGTTTTCCCTTATGAATAATCGCGAGATCATCACTTATAAGGCTAACTTCTCCCATAATGTGCGTAGAAAAAATCACTGTTTTACCCATCTCTTTTGAATTTTTTATCAACTGAATAATACTTCGAGAAGTTATAACATCAAGCCCAACAGTTGGCTCATCAAATATTACAACATCAGGATCGTGAATCATTGTTCTTGCAATTGAAACTTTTTGTTTCATTCCAGTTGAGAGTTTTCCTATACGACGATTTGCAAATTCATTGATGTCCAAAATATCAAACAAATCATCCCTTCTTTTTTTAAATATAGCTTCATCCATTCCATTTAGATCTGCATAATATTTTACAAATTCTTTTGGAGTAAGACGTGCATATAAGCCAGTTGAGCCTGTTAAAAAACCAATATTTTTTCTTACATGTTCAGGATTTTTTACAGTATCATAACCAGCCACTCTTATTTTCCCAGAACTTGGCTTAAGCATTGTTGCAATCATACGAAGAGTGGTAGTCTTTCCAGCACCATTTGGCCCAACCAGAGTAAAGATCCGTCCAGGCTGACATTTAAAACTCACATCTGAAACTGACCATATAAAATTACCCTTATAACCATTTCCCATCTCTCTTTTTTGTTTTTTTGACAACCTGAACTTTTTACTAACCTTATCCAATACAATCATTTTTATCTCCTAAAAAATCATACTTTTTTTCTAATCATATCTTATTTATTAATATTATACTTATATTTCATTCATTTTGTTTCCTTATTTTATATTTGACTATTTTCCTTTTATTTGCTAATGTAAAAACATAAAATATTAAATTAACTGAGGAGGTAAGTTAATATGGACTTTAATGCAATTATTAAAAGAGCTATTGGAATTATCACAAAACCCAATGAAGAATGGAAAACTATAAAGGATGAATCAGCAACAATAAGTGATCTTTTCATGAAATATGCAATTATCTTAGCTGCTATACCAGCAATAGCAGGATTCCTTGGGTGGACAGTATTCGGTAGGTCTTATATGGGATTTGCTATAAGAATGCCTGTTGGAAGAAGTTTGATGTGGGCAATTTTCACATATGCGTTCTCACTAATTAGTGTTTATATCTTAGCTTTGATTATTGATGCTCTTGCTCCAACATTCGGAGCACAAAAAGATATGATTAAATCCTTAAAAATTGCTGTTTACTCAGCCACAGCAACCTGGGTTGCTGGAATTTTATATATAATACCAGCTCTCGCATTCCTTGCTATGATTGCTGGTTTTTATTCTCTTTACCTCTTATTTACAGGAATTAAGAGTTTAAAGGAAACTCCAAAGGATAAAGAAGTTGGTTATTTTATTGCAATTATAGTTGCTCAAATCGTTTTAGGAGTTGTAGTTGGAATGATAGTTGCCAGCATTGCTTTTGGTAGTGCAAGAGCCTGGATGTAATTTATATTAATTCTTCTATATTTCAGTTAAAATCATCTTATATAGTCTATACTATATAAAAAAAACTGGCTAATTAATTTGATTTTATCATCTTTTTTTAGTAAATTTATATATAATGAAAAGGTTCTCTATTTGTATAATTATATTTTTGACTCTAAGTAGCTTTATATCCCCTGTAAAACAACAAAAAATTGTTTATTTAGAAAACATAAGATATTATGCATATCCTGATTATACAAGGGTTGTTATTGATTTATCATCTCCTTTAAAAATAAAAGAAAAAATCCTGCCGGATCAAAACAAAACACGCCTCTATTTTGATTTAAAAAACTGTAAACTATCCTCAGAGTATCCTTGCGAAAAAACCAGAGAAATCATTATTGATTCAGGAAATTTAAAAAAAATAAGAACTGGGAAAAGAGGTAATTATACAAGGCGTATTGTATTTGAATTCGATCATATTGGAAAGTACGATAAATTCTATTTGATATCTCCATTTAGGATTGTATTTGATATTTTTCAGGATAGAAAAAAAGAAAAGCCTATTTACAATACATCAATTACTCCTCCTAAAAATCTAAAGGATAATTATTCAATAGCCAGGCAGCTCGGCCTGGGAGTTCATAGGATTGTTATTGACCCAGGCCACGGAGGAAAAGACCCGGGTGCTATTAACAGAAAATTCAAAATTTATGAAAAAAATCTTACTCTTGATATTGCAAAAAAGCTAAAAAAGATAATCAAACAGCATTCAATATATGAAGTCATTTTAACAAGAGAAGATGATCGATATATCTCTTTAGAGGAAAGAACAGCTATTGCAAACTCAAAAAAAGCTGACCTCTTTATCTCAATTCACCTGAATTCAGCTCCAAGAAAAAGCGCAAGAGGAGTAGAAACTTTTTACTTAAGTTTTGCATCAGATCCCTGGGCAATAAGAGTAGCTGCCCAAGAAAATGCCACAAGTACAAAAACAATAGGTGAACTAAAATCTATTTTGGAACAAATAGTAAAAAATACAAAAATCAGCGAATCAAAAATACTCTGCAATTGCATTCAAAAAAATATTGTAACTCAACTAAGAAATAAATATAGAAAAATTAATAACCTGGGAGTTAAAAAAGCTCCTTTTTATGTTCTTGTTGGAGCAAGGATGCCTGCTGTTTTAGCTGAAGTATCCTTTTTGAGTAACAGCCAGGAAGCAAAAAGATTAAAGACCTCAAGTTACAGGTACACAATTGCAAATGGGATATATTATGGTATAATATCTTATATTAAAAGTTTAGGAAAAAAATGAAACTTTTTCATATAAGAAATCGTCTGATATACACAATAAAGATTTAGGAGGAATTTAATGAAGAAAATAGGCTTTATTGCTGGTGTAAGTTTCTTGGTCGGAGCTCTTTTCTTTGCCCTGACTTTTGGATATCTTCACAAAACAGAAAACAATGAATCAATAATATCCCCGGATATAACATTCGCAGAAACCTTAAAGACTAATATAGTTAATTTTGCACCCCTTGTTAAAAAGGTGAGGCCTGCTGTTGTAAAAGTTTTATCTGAATCAATTATTGAAACAGGTGGATCTCCTTTTGGGGATGATCTATTTGATAGATTTTTTAACATTCCAAAAAGAAAAAGAAAAGCAACTGGACTTGGGTCAGGTTTTATTATCTCAAAAAATGGATATATAGTTACAAACAACCATGTAGTAAAAGGTGCAATAAAGGTAAAAATCATTACTTTTGATAAGATGGAATTAAATGCAAAGATTATTGGCACAGATCCTAAAACAGATCTTGCTCTTTTAAAAGTCAAAGCAAATAACCTCCCTTTCATTACATTAGGAAACTCAAACAAGGTTGAGGTAGGAGAATGGGTTCTTGCAATAGGGAATCCTTTTGGACAGTCCCTAACTGTGACATCTGGAATTGTTTCAGCAAAAGGAAGACAGCTTGGTTTAGCCGAATATGAAGACTTCATCCAAACAGATGCAGCCATAAATAGAGGGAATTCAGGGGGGCCACTTGTAAATATGGAAGGGAAAGTAATTGGTATTAACTCAGCAATTATTGCTCCAATGGGCGGAAATGTCGGAATTGGATTTGCCATTCCATCAAATATGGCTAAAAAAGTAATAAATGACCTGAAAACAAAGGGAAGGGTTGTAAGAGGCTGGCTCGGTATAGGCATACAGGAGCTTTCAAAATTAGATGCAAAAGAGTATGATCTACCTGAAGCAGGAATCCTAATTAGCTCAATAGAAGAAGGCTCTCCTGCAAAAAAGGCAGGGTTAAAAAAGTTTGACTTTATTACTCAAGTAAATGGGGAAAGAGTAACAACAGGCGATGAACTTAAGATGAAAATTGCAGATTCAGATCCTGGAACAATAATTGAATTAACAATTTATAGGGGAACTAATAAAAAAAAGATTAAGGTAAAAATTGGCGAAGCACCTGATACTTTAAAATTCAGAACAAGGGGAAAAAATGGGAGAAGTTTTGATCTTGGAATGGTCCTTGTAAATAACAATAGAGCTCTTTCAAAAGAATATGAATTAAACACCTCAAATGGAATTTTAGTTAAAAAAGTTGAAAGAGGGAGCGTTTCTTTCCAACACGGAATAAAAACAGGTGATGTAATATTAGGAGTAAATAGAATTGAGATAAACAGTGTGGATGATTTTAGAAGAGCTATATCAAAAAAAGAACCAGGATCTAATATTTTTCTATATATAAACAGGTATGGAAATGAATTTATTAGGAAATTTACTTTACCTGAATGATTTTTTATAAAACAGTTTCTTCAGGAAATGATTTCTTTCAGATCAATGTAAGCCAGATAAATCTAAAGAAATTTTCTAAAAAAATCTTAACTAAAAAACTATGCTCAAATCATTTTGGTGCTGGAGCTGATGGTGTTATTTATTACAAAATACATAACAAGTTAGTTGACTTTGAAATTTTCAATAAAGACGGAACTGAAGCTGAACTTTCTGGAAATGGAATGGCTGGGTGTTCCTCTCTACTTTTTTATTTGAACCATTTTAAAAAGAATATTATATTAAATACAAAAGTCGGGAAAAGAAAAATTACTTTGTTGGCTAAACATAAAAATCAATTTAGATTGGAGGTTGAGATTGGAGAACCTGATTTTGAAAATAAAACATTTTTTCCCTTCCTGAAAAAAAATAAACTTGATTATATGTATGATAAAATAAAATTCTATCCTGTTTCTGTTGGGAATCCACATATTGTTGTGATTTTAAAAGACAATCTTTTAGAAAAAAAACTTATGACAATTTCCAAAAAACTTGAAAATGCAGCTATATTTCCTCAAAAAACAAATATTGAATTTATATTAATTCCAGATATTAAGGGGTTTGATTTTGAGAAAGATGAAGATTTTAAAGTCTTTTTTTATGAAAGGGGAGTTGGTAAAACCATATTGTCTTCAACTGGAAGCTGTGCAGTTTTTTCTGTTTTACATAAATTAAAATTAATTCATAATAAATTAACAATAAACACCCCCTTTGATAAAATAAAAATATACTATAAAAAAAATATTTATATTGAAAATATAACCAAAATAGTATATAAAGGAACCTACTTGGATTTTTAAAATGAAAAAATTATATATTATCTTTTTTATATTATTACTTCTTCTTCAATGTAATCTAAAAGGAGATTTTCTATACACAACAGACGGTAAAATATATGAAGGAAAACTTGTAGCCTTTAAATTTAATACAGTCTACTTCAATGTTTATAAATACGGAAAATTCTATAGAAGCAAGCGCTTTCCTCTGTTTTTGGTTTCTAAAATTGATTTCAATAAACCTCGAAAAGATAAGTTAATCTCTTCTTTTGATACTGAATCATATTATAAAAAAATCAGAAAAGGGAAAAGAATAATAAAAATAAAATTAGATGCAACGAAAAAATGGACAGATACTGGAATTAATTTAAAAATAGGTCAAAACATCCTATTTTCTGTTTCAGGTTATATCTACATTAATATAAAAACAAAAGTCTTTCAAAATGGAGAATTAATCCTTATATGGAACAATAAAAAACCAATTCCAAATCAGCCCACTGGAGCAGTGGTAGCAAAAATCGGGAAAAATAGACAAGCATTTTATATTGGAGGCGATAAGGCTCCTTTTCATATACCCACAAAGGGCAGATTATATGTAGGTATTAATGATTTCAACTTTGAAGATAATTCAGGCCAGTTCTTAGTAACAATTTATTATTAAT
>JAUWNT010000167.1 GCA_030612495.1 Candidatus Aminicenantota bacterium | reverse complement strand
ATTTCATTTATATCTTTTCCATTCTTGTCAAAGTATTCCATTATAAGTTTTTTCCCAATGTTTCCAAGTTTTGGTTTTATTGCATTAACAACCATTTCTTTTGTAATGTTTTCTTTTACATTAAAAAAGTTTCTCTTCCAGTGAACAATATATCCGGAAAGGCACATGGGCTGCACTCTTTTATAAAAATCAGGATTTAAAACGTCGAAAATTGATTTTTTTTCTCTTCCCATACTGTTGAAATCTATCTTGGTTCCCATCTCTTTTAATTTTTCTCTCCTGTCATTTCTGGTATTGAGGTCATATACAACAGGGAAATACTTAACATAAAAATCTTTAGCAAAACCCTTAATGGTATCAAGAAATTCAGGATAATTGTCTGCAGTAACAAGGAGCTTTTCCCCATCAGGAGCCTGTTCCCAGTTAGCACCATCTGTAAACTCCTCGATATCATTCTCCAGTGCATAAATCACACTCATAATTGACATTGAAGCTCTGCAGGGTATACACCAGGCATTTTCATTTCCATATTTTTTACTGGTTTCACGAAAGCTTTTTACTGCCATCTCCTTAAAAATATTTTTTATATCTAATATTTTGTAGACAAATTTATCTTTACCATGAATTTTTCTTAGAAGTTCTACATTTTTTTTGTTGGCTTTCAGAAAAAAATGAAGATAACCTTTATTAAATGTTAAAAGATGAACTCTGTCATATTTCTCTGCAAGTAAATGTGCTACATAAAGGGAATCTATCCCTCCTGAAAACTGAACTACTATTTCTTTTTTCATATAACCTCCAAATTATATTTAAAATTATTATTTTTCCAATGAGCGGATACTTGTTTCAGGCTATGATAAGTTTAACGATTTTAATTATAACAACTGTGAAAATTATTATTGATCCTAAAAGGATTAAATTGAAATACTTATATGTTTTTCCTGCCATTTTTGATGATATCCTCATTAACTTACCGCTTAACTTACTTCTGTATACAGAATCAAATAAAAAAGGTTCATACAGTATTTTTTGACTGAGACCTGTAATCAGGTCTTTAAAAAAATTTACGGATTTGTTTCTCTTTGATCTAATTCTTGCAGAAAACAAACCAGGTATTGATAGAATTGAAATAAAAAAAACACTCAGAACAGTTGTAAAAAGAAAAAGAATCAAGGGGATTATTAACAATTGTTTTTTTTGTTTTTTTAAAGCACAACAAGCCATTTTTTCTCCTTTATTTTATTTTTTATGAAGATTAAAAATATTTTAAAATATTTTTAAAAGTATCATGTAAAGTGTCTATCTCTTCATAATTGTTGTAAGCACTAAACGATATCCTTATAGAATCATTTAATTTTCTGCTGTTGTAGAATGAATGTACACAATGCTTACCAACTCTTGTCATTATGTTTTCCGATTCATTTAGTATCCTTGATACATCAACAACGTTTTTATTCTCTAAAAAAATGTTCAATATGCAGGATCTTTTTGAAGGGTCTTCAGGACCTAAAATTTTCACTCCGTTCAGAGATAGTAATTTGTCGCTTGCATAACTGTTCAGTTCATTTATCTGTTTGTATATGTTTTTTTGTCCGATTTTATTTATGTAATCAATTGCTGCACCAGCACCTATTACCCCTGCATAGTTTTGAAGCCCAGCTTCAAATTTATCGGGAAGTTTTGATATGGCAGCTGAGTTATAAGTTGTATCATCTACTGTCTCACCGCCAACCATAAATTGTGGCATTCTCTCCAGCAGGTCTCTCTTTCCGTATAAGAATCCAACTCCAGTTGGGCCCCACATCTTGTGTAAAGATGCAACCATGAAATCTATATTAAGTTTTTGCACATCAAGATGTCTGTAAAGAGTACTTTGTGCTGCATCAACTAAAACCAGAGATCCGTAACTATGAGCGATTTTTATTATTTCATCAATGGGAAAATTTACCCCTGTCAGATTCGATGTGGAAAGCACAGAGACAAGTTTTACATTATGATTCATTTTTTTTTTAAACTTATCAAGGTCAAATGTGGTGTCCTGGTGTGTTGATACTATTATCCTTTTTATCCCGATTTTTTTCTCAAGTTTTTGCCATGGCATAAGATTTGAATTGTGTTCAATATCTGAAGAAACTATAATATCTCCGGGTTTCAAATCGAGAGTGTTTGACAGAAGGTTTAAGCCCTCTGTGGAATTTCGCACAAAAATTATTTCTTCTGCATGAGCTGCGTTTATAAATTTACGAATCTTTTTTCTGGATCCCTCAAAATGCTTTGTGGTTTTTTTGCCAAAAAGATGGTTTGTTCTGCCATGACACCCTGAAAATTCATGGTAATATTGGATGATGGAATCTGTAACTTCTGTTGGCTTAAGAGTCATACATGCATTGTCAAAATAGATTACTGGCTTCTTATTATATGTTTGTGATAAGGCTGGAAAGTTCTCTCTGATTTTTTTTAAATTAAAACTCATCTGTTCCTCATAATATGATATATTAAAATGATATTGTAACTAAATCAGTTACCAATGTCAAGTTTTTTTTTGAACTTTTCACAGATATTTATATGTAAATTTACATTGATTTTTATTAATTAATTTACAGAAAATGTTTGTTCTGGATGATATCCCTCATTCTTGATAAGTTTTATGATTACTTGCTTGTCTATTTCTGATTCAATTTTAATTTCTTTACTCTTTAAGTTAATATCATATGATAGAATTTCTTGTAGACTGGATATAGCATTCCCAATTTTTGTTTTGCAGTGTTGGCATGTCATATCAGGTACATTTATACTGTAAACATTTTTAATTTTACTCATTTTAAGCCTCTTTAAATCTAATTTGCTGTATAAAAAAATAATTCCAAGAATAATACCTGAAATTATCTTAAAAGAATTTGGTAAAAAACTTCCTCCTGATGAAACAAAACCAAAATTTAGATTGCTTTTTTTTACCAACAAATCAAATAGTAGTCCGAATGAGAGTGAGATAGTGATAATAAAGAAAATATACAAAAAGGCTATTTTTTTCCCCATTCTTTTGTATACAAATGATATTGTTACTGTATTTGTTGCAGGCCCTGCAATTAAAAAAGCCAGTGCTGCTCCAGGTAGAATGCCCTTAGCTATTAATGATGCTGCTATTGGTATTGATCCGGTAGCACAAACATATAATGGGATTGAAATCAAGAGAACCATGAGATAATTAAGAAATGGAGATAGAAGATATTTTGTGCCAAAATCTGTTGGTACTAAGGCTGATATTACACCTCCGATAAATATTCCAATAATCAGCCAATTTGCAATTCCGGCTGGTATAACCTTAAATCCATATAAAAAGGCATCTTTGAAACTTTTTTTTGGTTTGGAATTGCTGTTTTTAATATTATTTTTTTGATATGATTCGGGGCTGATTTCTCTATTTTTCTCTTTAAAATGGGTGAATATGCCAACCAGAACACCTGAGATAAAGGAAGCTACAGGTCTAAACACTGCATAGACAGGTCCCAGAAGAGAATAAGTGGCAAAAATGGAGTCAACTCCGCTTGATGGTGTTGAAACCAAAAAAGCCATTGTTGAACTTTTTGACGCTCCGTCTCTGTTCATGGATTCTGCAAGAGGTATTACACCGCATGAACAAACAGGAAGAGGAATTCCAAAAAGTGCAGCTTTTACTGATGCAATAATTCCCCCTTTTGAAAAATGTTTTTTAATATATTTCTCTCCAATAACAACATGCAATAATCCTGCAAAAAAAAATCCAAGGATTAGATAGGGGCTCATCTCAAAAAAGAGCCTGAATGTTTCTGAAGCTATATTTAATAAAATATTCATTAAAACCTCACATAAAAGGTAATTAAATTAGTTACCCATAGGATTATAATATAATTGATTGTAATTGTCAACTTTTAAAAAAAATTTTTTTTGTTCATCTATTGACAATGAACAATAAGTCCACTAATATTTTATGGGGATTAAAAAAGGATTTTCCTGTGTATGTGCTTTGAATATGAGATTAGAGTGATGACAGAATATTTATTTGTATAAATGATTTAGAAATATGATAACTGAAATTTTTAATGTTTTAAAACATGCCATCATAATTACAGGTTTCGTTTTTGTAATGATGATGGTTATTGAATATATTAATGTTCAAACAAGTGGTGTATGGCAAAACGTAATATCCGGGAGTAAATGGAAACAATACCTGTTTGCTGCAATACTAGGAGCAATACCCGGTTGCCTTGGTGCATTTACAGCAGTTACACTAT
>JAUWNT010000196.1 GCA_030612495.1 Candidatus Aminicenantota bacterium | reverse complement strand
CATACACTAATCACTATTCTAATTGAAATAATTAAATTTTTTATATAGAATCTATTTATGCATAGAAAAAATTTTATTATGGTTTGTGTGATTTAAAATGAAATTTAATAAGGTAATTTTTTCTTTTACTTTGATATTTTTTGTTACCTCTCTTTTATTTTGTTCTTCAGTAAAAAGGAAACGTGTACATGAATTAGGGTTGAAAATTGGTATTTTGAAGCATGGAAAGTATAATGCTATAACAGATGTGCAAGGAGTTAGGGTTGGACATTATACATTGATAAAAGGAGAGAATATTAGAACAGGCGTTACTGCTATTATACCTCATGAAGGGAATATTTTTCAGGACAAAGTTCCTGCTGCAATATATGTAGCAAATGGATTTGGTAAACTAATAGGCTATACACAAATTGAAGAGTTAGGCAATATTGAGACCCCAATAATTCTCACAAATACATTAAGTGTCCCGGTTGCAGCTGATGCTCTAATAGATTACATTCTTTCATTGAAAGAAAATAAGGATATTAAATCAATAAATCCTGTAGTCGGAGAGACTAATGATGGTTGGCTTAATGATATAGTAGGGAGATATATCAAAAAAGAGCATGTTATAAAAGCAATAAGCACAGCATCTTTAGGCACTGTTGAGGAAGGAGCAGTAGGAGCAGGAACAGGTACTATTTGCTTTGGATATAAAGGGGGAATTGGCACTTCTTCAAGAATTTTACCATCTAGCTTGGGTGGATATACAGTAGGTGTGCTTGTGCAAACTAATTTTGGTGGAATTCTACAAATAGCAGGCTGCCCCATTGGAATAGAGCTTGGGAAATATTATTTGAGGGATAAGATAATGTCAAATCCAGATGGATCGTGTATGATTGTTGTTGCAACTGATGCGCCTCTAAGCTCACGGAATTTGAAACGGCTCGCAAAAAGAGCTATGTTAGGTCTTGCAAAAACAGGTGGGATAAGCTCCAATGGAAGTGGAGATTATGTTATTGCATTCTCTACGGAAAAAAGCATAAGAATCCCTTATAAATCAAAATCTTTTTTTGTAAAAGAGAGAGTCTTACGAAATGAGAAGTTATCTCCTTTGTTTTTAGCTGTTATTGAAGCCACAGAAGAAGCTATTTTAAACTCTTTTTTTATGGCTAATTCAATGAAGGGAAATAATGGTTTGTATGTAAAAGCTATTCCAATAAATGAAGTAATGAAAATTTTAGAGAAATATAATAAGGTAAAGTAAACTTAAATGAAGGGAACAATAGGAATTCTTGGTGGAATGGGCCCGGAGGCAACAGTTTATATGTTTGATTTGATAGTTAGGTTAACTGATGCAGAAAAAGATCAAGATCATATTCCTGTTATTATTTATAATAATCCACATATACCAGACAGAACCAGGGCAATAAGAGAAGATGGGCCATCCCCTTTAAAGATGCTAACACATGGAGCAAAATTGTTAGAGAAAAGTGGAGCAAGTTTTATTATTATGCCATGTGTTACTGCGCACTATTTATATTATAAAATAAAAAAAAATATTAAAATTCCATTTTTGCATTTAATTGAGGAAACTTTTGAATATATAAAAGAGAATTCCAGCAATTTTAAAAGAATTGGTTTATTAGCGACTGATGGAACTTTAAGCACTGATCTTTTTCATAAATATTGTAGAATTTATAATATTGATATTGTTTTACCGGATAAAAAGAATCAAAAAGAATTTATGGATACAATATATGGTAAACAAGGAATAAAAGCTGGATATAAAATTATACAGAAGAGAACAATGATCCGTATAGTTGAAAATCTTATAGAAAAAAAAGCTCAAGCAATTATAATGGGTTGTACGGAAATCCCATTAATTTTGAAAGACAATGATGTGACTATTCCTTTAATTGACCCATTAGAAATCATTGCAAAAAAAAGTATAATTAAAGCGAATGCTGAAAATATTTAATAGGTTAATTTTCTGTTAAAATTTCATTGTCGTAGATTTTCTCAAAATGTAATTTATGTTTAGCTTCTTCAGATGTGAGTTTTAGAAATAATTTTTTTATATTTTGGTTTCCAACTCTAGCCGCCATATCATTATATAGTCTATAAGAGGCTTCTTCTCTTTTCATTGCTAATATAATAATATCTTGATAATTCATATCTAAATAAGGTTTACTTGTAACTTGTTATTCAACACTTCTGAAATATGTCAAGTTTCTAAAATTCAAGAACTGATTATGCTTCAAGAGAAGAAAGAAAAGGTGAACGAAAGTTAAAAAATAGGATGTGTCCCTGTTTTCTTCCAAAAAAATATAAATGTTGAAATTTATTCTTAATAGTATTATTATGTAAATGTAGAGAGGGAAATAATGAATAATGAATTTACAGCAATAATCGAACAAGATGAAGGTTGGTATATTGCTTACTCACCTGAGATACCGGGGGCCAATGGACAGGGGAAAACCATAGAAGAGGCAAAAAAAAGTTTAGTAGAGGCTATTCGACTTATACTCGAAGACCGTAAATCAAGAAATAAGATTTCCCCTCCGATTATACTCAAGACTTAAAACTTTTTTTGCTGATTGCTGAGACTTAGTTGTATGGACTAATAGTTGACTGGTTGAATGGTTTATTTTAACTTAAAACTCAAAACTCAACACTTCTGAAATGTGTCAAGTTTAAAATTTCAAAAACTTTTCAAGATTTCAAGTACCGTTAGCCTTTCTTTTCTCAAAAAATCAATACTTCAAAAGACCGTCCCTTTTTTTATTCCCCTTTTTTTATTTAAGGCAAGATCAATAAAGGAGTTAAATTAATGAAGTTTTTCACAAATCCACGGGCCCTTTTTTTATGGAAATGTCAGTAATATGGAAAATCAGAGATTTCCCACATTACTTTGGAAAACCCTACGAGTTTTCAACATTCCCACAAAAATTATTACTATTACTAAAAAAAAGTGTCAACTTTTAATCAGGACTTGACACCTCTTGCCTCTGACCTCTAACCACGATTTTGCTTCTTTTACTTTTATCTTTTTACTTTTTCCTTGTTACTCATCCACCCATCCACCCATCCACCCATCCACTCATTTTCTTTTTTTAACTCAAAGCTAAAGATTTCAGCTACTGTTGCCCTTATTCAAATGCTGCCTAAAAAAGTCTTGACAAAACCTATCGTCCCTTTCATTCTTGAGAGAGGCTTTATACTTTTTATGCTTTTGCTTCCCATATTTATCAGGTTATGAATAGAAAAAAATTTATTATAGTGTAGTTTGTATTTGAAAATTATAGTATTAAATCAGCTGCGATACGGCGTATTTCTGCTACAAGTTTTTCAATATCATCATGGGTGGTGAAGGGGTTCATTAAGGTGGTTCTCAGGTAAATATTAGATTTTATTTCTGTTTGAACAATGTAGAAATTACCTTCAT